>JBMZCU010000061.1:0-3559 GCA_049613705.1 Pseudomonadales bacterium
CTTACCAATAACTTGAAAGGCTTGCCTTGAGTCGGCCCACTCTCTGCTTTACGTGTCTCGACAATGACCCCTGGAATGTCAGCGGTCAGCTGCTGCATCCTAGCGAGAATTTCACTGGCAGTCTCACGGGTATCCCAGTCATCGAGCTGGAATTGAATAATCCCTACAACATCTTCAGCTGACTGACTATCCGCCTGATTAAAGCTTCTGGCATAGATTGACTTATAGCCCTCAACAGCCTCGACTCGCTGCTCGACTTGACGCAACAAGGCGTCTTTCTCATCAACGGAGAGATCTCCCCTGGCGTGCAAGTTGATCAGCACCATATCGGGCTCAACATCGGGGAAGAATTCCACCCCTTTACCAAAAGTCCCGTAAGCACCGTAAGTGGCAACGATGAACACTAAAGTCGTTATAAGGCTGGTCACAGGGTAGTTAAGCGCGGTACCCAGTACTTTGCGATAACTGCGGTTCATCGCCGTATCAGGGAGCGCATATTCATCGCTATCACAGGATGCCACCACCTTACGACGCCCTGTCACCGATCCGAGCACCGGCAAAAAGATCAGCGCCATAAAGAGCGATGCTGTCAGACAGACAATCACTGTAGCCGGGAGGTATTTCATAAACTGGCCGATGATTCCCGGCCAGAACATCAGTGGCATAAAGACCACTAGCGTCGTTGCGGTGCCTGCAATCACTGGCCACGCCATGCGCGATGAGGCGTAGTAAAAAGCCTCTTTTGCACTCACCCCTTGCTGTTGACGACGCTCAGCCAACTCAGCTACCACGATGGCACCGTCCACCAGCATACCCACGACGAGAATCAAACTGAATAAAACAACGATATTCAGGGTGAAGCCCATCATGTTGAGCACCATCATACTGGCGAGGAAAGACCCAGGAATCGCCAGTCCTACTAAGAGTGATGTACGCAGCCCCATCACCGCGAGAATAACGATCATGACGAAGATAATGCCGCTGAGCACGTTATTCATCAGGTCTCTTAGCATATCTTCAATCTGAATGGACTGATCCAGAATATAGGCGTGCTTTAGTCCCGCTGGCCAAGACTCTTTGCGCTCATCGACAATCTGCTGCACTTGCTCTATGGTGTCGATAATATTGGCGCCAACTTGCTTGGTCACCTCCAAAACAAGGCCCGATTCTCCGTTCACTCGCGCGTAACCGGCTGGATCTTTAAAGGTTTTACGAATTTTTGCGACATCGCCAAGTGTCACTACAGTGCTACCTGACACTTTAATTGGCATGTTCAGCATGTCTTGAATGCTTTCGACAACACCGGGAACTTTGAGCACTTGTCGCCCATTTCCCGCATCAACAGCCCCCGCGGCAACCAGTTGGTTATTCTGCGAGACGATATTCAAGATCGATGAGAAATCTAACTGATAGCTCTCAAGCACCTGCGGCTCGATAATGATTTCCATCATCTCCTCGCGCTCGCCACCGATATCGACTTTCAATACCCCTGCGACACCTTCGATTTCTTCTTTCAGATCTTTGGCCGCTGCGAGTTTAACCCGCTCAGGTACAGCGCCGGATAGCGCTATATTGAGCACTGGAAACAGCGCGACATTGACTTCGTTAATACTCGGTTCTTCTGCACCGTCTGGCAGTTTAGATTTTGCGATGTCCACCTTTTCACGCACATCGTCAAGTGCGCTGTCGCTGTCAAAGCCTGCATCAAACTCCAGTGTCACCGAGGCGTGCCCCTCAGAGCCGACCGAGCGCATTTCTTTAATACCCTCAATCGTTTTAAGCTCCTTCTCCAGAGGGCGCACTAAAAGACGCACTGCATCATCAGGCGAGATGCCCTCGTAGGCAACAGAAACATAGATAATAGGAATGGCGACATCAGGATCCGCCTCTTTGGGGATAGCCTGAAACGCAGCGATACCGCTGACAAGGATGAACAGCAAAATAAAAATACTGGTGCGGCTGCGATCGATAGCCGCCGCGATAAATGCATTGATCATTTAAACCTACCCTTTGCTGACGTCAGCTGCAGTGCGCTTATCAGCGACAGAAGAGGACTTAATGATCTCTGGATCGACCTGTTCACCTGTCGTGACGAAGTCTTTACCGATCGTCACCACTCTCACCTGATCACCTAGGCCCTTAAGCCAGAAACCATTCTCGGCGGTGCGAATCATTTGCACAGCTACCGTAGTGACAATGTTCGCATCATCGATAACTTTGACTTCCAAATCGCCATTGGCACTCAAACCGAGGACAGAGTTGGGTAGTAGATGGCCGCGCTCCTGCCCCAGCGGCAGACGCAAAGTGGCCGTCAAACCAATGAGCCGCTCGTGGCGCGCGTTATCCAGCGTAACTTCAACACGATAACTGCGAGACTGCGCATCTCCTACGCGAGAGATAAAACTTAGAACCCCTTCACGTACATCACCGTTGCTCAATGTGACTTGTACGGTCTGATTAAGTTTGAGCCCTGCGATATTCTTTTGCGGTACTTGCCCGGTGACTTTTAACTGCTCATCATCGACTAGCGTACCGACAACATTCCCTTTCTGCACGTAATCGCCCAACTCAACCAACTTGGCATTGAGCACCCCGGCAAATGGTGCTTTGAGCACAGCGTTGTCAACCTCGTGCTGAATCAGTGCCAACTGTGCCCTGGCAGTTTCCACTGCAGCCTGATCGGCAATCAATTGATTTTGAGCCAATAAGCCGCGCTTTTTCAATTTGAGGCTTGCGCTGTAGTCGCTCGTGCGCTGACGCAATACCGCCTTAGCTTCAGATAGTTGCTTTAAACGATAGTCTTCAGCCAGTGCTAAAATAGTCGTCTCCGCGCCAACGCGCTGACCGAGTGCCACATCGATCGCTTTAACCCGGCCTTCAATCTCAACTTTCAGATCGATGCTTCTGTTAGCCTCAACCTGTCCTTGAACCGTGACGTAGCGCTCCACGTCTTGAAGAGATGATTCCAGCACTGATACCTTCATAAGGGGCTTCTTCTCGGCAGCGGTCTCTTTACTCGCACTGCTATCGGCGTGAGACTCGCTTCCAGAGCTCATCCACACCCCTAAGGCAACGACGACTGCCCCTGCCATTAACACTGACTTATTCATAATCTCTTTCTCTTCGCCTATCATTTGAGCGCAATAAAAATTCTATGCAATGCACTGCAAAAAGCCCTTCGCTCGGTTAGCGAACGAAGAGGCAAAAAACTGACTGCCCATCCTGAGCAGTACAGTTTATGCCTCCTCCAAAGACGACTCACCTATCTGTGTCACAATGACGCAAAAGCTAAACATCCGGCGCTACACACCTAAATAACTTCCCGGGCTGTGAAAAAGCGCAGGAACTGTTTCAGGTGGCATCAACTCTAAACGCATTGCTAATGAATCAAAGCTAGGTTTGTGTTTTGGAGGTACCCTAGGGTTGTGAATCTCCCGCCCTAATGTACAGTTACACCCATTTGTGATGCTGGCTATTATCTTGTAAAGCGGCCACATACACTATCCGCTAAATGTATGTAAGGCACACTACATCCCTTGGCACACTAGGTTAGAAAAGT
>JBMZCU010000061.1:3569-12629 GCA_049613705.1 Pseudomonadales bacterium
GGTTTCAACTGACGCTCGATATAGTGTTCATAATCCAGCGGTGACTGCAGGCAGACACTCGGCTGAGGACCGTGTGCTGTCATGTAATACTCGATTATCTGCCCGGCACTAACCTCCACACGTAACTGCTCGCGTTCATAGTACTGCTGAAGCTTCAGTGCAGCTTGCGCGTGAGGAGGCCTGTTCTTTTGATAGGACTCAACGCTCTGGCGCAGCTTTTTACGGTAGAGTAATTTGGCATCGAGTTCACCTGCGCGTACCTGTGCAATGACCTCTCGCAAATAAGCCTCAAAAGGGCGCTCTTCAAAGACACAGCTGAATACTTCCTGTTGCACTTCCTTGGCGAGATCAGTCCAATCGGAGCGAACATTCTCCATGCCTTTGAACACCATTTGTGTGCGCCCATCCACAAAGTGCTGCAACCCGGCATAGCGTTTCTTACTCCCTTGGTCTGAGTCGCGCATCGTGGGCATCAAAAACTTACAGTAGTGAGTTTCGTATTCTAGCTCTAAAAAACTCTCCAATTGATAGTCCTCTACCAAGCTCTCGCGCCACCACTTGGTTAAAGCTTGTGCCAACGCTGTGCCAATGCTGTGTGCGTTGGCATTGCCGCAGTCATCTCCCAACCAAACGAAGACGGAGTCGGTATCGCCGTAAATCACTTTATAGCCGTACTCGCGCTCAATTTTCTGCGCTGTGGCGGTCAAGATATGGTGTCCGCGCAGGGTGATTGAACCAGAGAGGCGATGATCGAAAAAGCGGCAGGCATCAGAGCCCAACACACCGTACATCGAGCTCATCAAAATCTTAATCGCCTGAGACATCGCGCTGTTGCTTTCGCGCTTCGCCGCATCGCGCGCCAGCCATAAATCACCGATAATACCGGGCAACAGATGATCACTGCGCGAGAACCTCGCCCCGTTATAGCCGGGCACATGATCGGCCTCTGGCTCCAACGCCGCTTGCGCAAGGCCCAGGGGATCAATTTTAAAAGTGCGAATAATACTCGGATACAGGCTCTTGAAATCAAGCACTAGCACATGGCGATATAACCCCGGGCGAGAGTCCATGACATAGCCGCCTGGCGATGCCATATCGCTTACGCCTGAAGCGTACTGCGGCGCTACATAACCGCGTCGGTGTAACTGGGGCAAGTAGAGATTGTCAAAGGCTGTTGACCAGCCCCCGAGCTTATCCAGTGCAAGTCCGGTCAACTCGGCGCGCTGGACAAGATAGTCAATTAAGTGCGCATGCTCAAAAATATCGAGCACCAATTGGCAATCCATCAAGTTGTACTTGGCGAGCGCGGCTTTATCCTCGTGAAACATATCGATAATTTCTTGAGCGCGGTGCGCAACATTATCGACAAGCTTGCCACGCCCGAGTAACGCTCTGGCCACATACTCCAAAGAAAAACTCTGAAACTGATACGTCGCGCCTTTGAGTACATCGATGCCATCGAGCACAATGCGCCCGGCTATACGCATATAGCTCTTGCCTCTGGCTGAGCGATGTACCACGCTGTGTGAACCATCGCGCCCTATAGCTAACGCGACCCCGTACAGGCTGGCGCGCTGGGCAATCACTGCGAAATCAAAACCAATCACGTTCCAGCCGATCAAGATATCTGGATCCACTTGCTGAATGAGCACAACGTACGCTTCAAGCAGTTGACGCTCATCAGCGCAGTAGTGTACACAATCGGTATCAACACCCTCACCGCACATCAAGACGCGCTGAAAACCATCAGCACCGACGACACCGATGCAAAAAATCGCACCGGTATGCATATCGGTTTCAATATCTAGCGAGAGCAAGGAGAAAGTAGGATTAAAACGTGCGGGTACCAGCTGTGCTTTTGCACTGGGATCGTAGCTGACAGGCCCCTTGATAAAGCGTTCCATCAAATAGCGCTGTGCGGGGCGAATATCTTCTTCAAGCATGGTCAGCCCAGCGCGGGTTAGCAGGTCTATCACACGCCTGAACTGGCGTATGCTGCTGCAGTAGAGTCCCATCACTTCGCGCTGGCGCGGGTCTTTTAACGCCAGTGAAGCAAGCCGCCAGTCACGCTCACCGCGCAGGGCAAACGCAACTTCCGCGCGCTCTTGCGCCAGTACAAAAAACACACTTTCCTGCGCCTCAACCACGCAGCACTGAGGCGCACCACTACTGACTAACCAGTAGCGCAGCTCAATACCTTGTAGGGTATCACGCTGTTCGCTACTCAGTACAAAGCCAAGTGTGCGCATTAGCAGATAAACGGCGAGACAATTTCCACTTCTGGGAACTCTGCGCGGATGAGCGCCTCGCTCTCTTCGTTAAACAAAAGTTTTAGGTTGGGCCCTGCATCCATGGTGAAGTAAACCGCCACGCCGGCCTCGCGCAACTGCCACACTTTTTGCATCGCACTGAGCGAATCAGGCTGCCAGTACACAAGCGGTGGCCATGCAGCCATCATTGTCGCATGCATTGTCATCGCATTTTGCTCGGCACAGGCACCCAGTGCCGCAAAGTCTTGCGCCGCGATAGCATGCTCTAAGGTTTCAATATCCGCAGCCGCCTGTGCGGGCCAATTCGCGTATAAGGTCGAGCTTTGAATTGTGCGCTGCATGCCCGTGCGCGAGCCTACCGCTTTGGCAGCACTACTGACTTTAATTAAGCCAATGCGCAGTGTTGACCACTGCATTTCCAATGGCTTGGCAATGCTGTCCATACCATCATCTTGCAACCCCATATCCCAGCGCACGAACCCGGTGTAAACCGAGCGCGATGCACTGCCGCTGCCCATGCGTGCAAATGCTGAGAGCACTGGTAGAGGTAACTCGAGGGCGAAAAATTGATTCAATCCCAACGTTAACGCCGCAAACCCGGAGGCCGAGGATGCCAGCCCAGCTGCTGTGGGGATGTTATTGCGGGTATCGATAATCAACGGCAAATGCTGTGCGCGGCGAAACAGATCGACGAATGCGATAACTTTGCGCGCAAAATCACTGTCGAGTGACTGGGCCTGATTATTGAGTAAGACGCTATCCTCACCAGTGTCACTGTGACGGATTTCGGTGGTCGTACCCAAGTGAGCGAGTGAGACAGATAAGCTCGCATTCGTTGGTAAATTAAGCTCCACTTCACGCTTGCCCCAATATTTACACAGCGCAATATTACTGGGCGCAAATACACAGGCACTCTCACGGGTGCTCAACGTCGCCGGCAGGTAGCGGGCGATGACTTCAGCTTTAGTTAACACCTAACATTACTCCTTGAGCCGCCGCGACGATAGCAATCGTCTCAAAGCCCTCTAGCTGTTGTTCTCGGCCCAGACTAATCACACAATCGCCCAGCCCTGAGCCTGAAATTTTTGCACCGAGCACCCCCTCGCGAGCGCGCAAAGTATAGATCATTTCGCTCAAAATCTTATCGTTTACACCCAGCGCATCCATTAAACCGTGGTAGTAATTCATTAGCTGCCCAAAGAGCGGCCAATTCTGCGCTTGCAGGCTCTCCACAGCCGCTTTACTGCACTGATCCATCAATCCATAGAGAGAATCGTAAAGGTCTTTGGCCTCCTGCTGGCGCCTAGCGACTTGCTCCAGTACTACTGCAGTCGTTGTCTTATAGCCACAGTAGTAAAGCGCAAGATCGGGTAGCCCCTCGAGGCGCTGTACTTCTAAGGGGTCGTTTCGATAGGCGATTACCCCGCCAAAAATACTTGCTGCAAGATCGGTGCCCGACCCCCTCCCCTGAACACTGCGTACAACTTTAAGTGCGATGGCCAAGTGCTCTAAATCTGTCATCGGCTGCTGACAAAAATGTCCGAGGACTTTGAGCGTCGCCACCGTGACAGCCGCCGAAGAGCCCAGCCCTTGTGTGTGTGAAAATTCAGAACGGATGTGCAGGGTAAAGCCAGAGGGGTAACACCCACTAAACTGCTTAATGGAGGTCAAAACAAAACGTAAATTTGGATCATCTGGCAAGCTATCAAGTGAAGCACTGTACTGCGCTAGTGCCGAGTCAATGACAACTTGCTCGTCGGAACGTGCGGTCAAACTGACACGAATATAACGATCGAGCGCACACGCGATTGCAGTGTGACCATAGACCACTGCGTGCTCGCCCATCAGCATAACGCTGCCCGGTGCACGACTAGTAATGGTTTGTGTGTGTGACATCGATTCTGGCACCTGTAGTATCTTGCTTCAACCTACCCCAAGGCAGATTAAGCTGGTTCAAAAATGGCTCTATATTATCCTGTGGCGCGTAAATGAGTAATAGCCCGGAAGCATCGCCGCGCACAGCACCTGCACCCGACACTTTAGCAGCGGCCCCGTAGTCGCTTAACTGGTGGATAAGCTGCACAGTGCGCGCCGGTACAACACCGATATATTCAAGCAATGCTTGATTCTGCGCAATGACATCGAGCAGCGCATTAGGCTGTGACAGGGAGTTTGAGAATAGATGTGTGCAATCGGCAAACGCTTGCCACAGCGGTGCATCCGCGCCATGTGCTTGCGCCACCGTACTGACGCACTCTCCGGTTCCGCTTTGCGGCGTGCCGGTAAAGAGCCAGTACCAATGATCATCCAGCTGCAGTGACACAGGTTCAACAACCTGTTGCTGCACCCGCACGGCACCGCCGAGTATCACAGCTGCCGCGTCGATCAAACTGCCCTTACCGTGCTGTAAGCGCTCACAATGGCGCACTTCTAGGTAGCGCTGCTCGCGGCTATAACGACTGTGCGACAGACACTCACACAGTGCAAAAAGTGCAGCAATAACAGAGGCGGAAGAACCCATTCCAGCACCGAGCGGCAATTGGCTGCGAATACTCAACCTTCCCTGTAATTGGCCTGCCTCTAGATGCCTTGCAAGCACATATAGGGCCAGTTGATCAGGGGAGTTAAGAATATCAGCGACCGGCAACTCACCTTGCTCAAAGGCTTGATAGCGCGTATCGAGGTATTTAGGCAATGCGCAGAGAGTATCTAGATTGTGTACGCTATGCGCACTCACAGGCGGCATCTGTGCCACTAATTGCCCACTTGTATCTTGCACCCAAGTCACCTCGCTGTAGAGCGAGACTGCCGTTGCAATCGCAGGTGCGCCGTAGACCACCGAGTGCTCCCCGGTAAGAATCACCTTTCCAGGCGCCAGCGCTCTCATCAGATAGCGATGTACTCGCGTTTATGCTCGGCAATCGCACTCAAGCGAAAGGCCCCTGTGGTATCTGGTGCAATGTCGCACACCTCACCCTGTTGTGGATCGGGCGCTTGATACAGCGCCAAATACTCTTCATAAGCCAGCTCTTTACGCGAGTCGAGCATCGACATGTGCAGTTCAGTGAAGAGCCACTTTTCATATCCCTCAACAACTTTGCCGCTGAAAAACTCAGCCACACAACCGGAGCCGTAGCTAAAAAAGCCCACACGCTTACCCGATAAGTTATCTTTGCAGTTTTCGAGCAGCGAGGTTAAACCAATAAACAGCGAGGCCGTATAGCTGTTGCCAATCAATTTGTTATACAGCAGTGAATCTTCTATCTGAGATGCCAACTGCTGTGGCTCTAGATCGACTTGATTAACTTTGGCCAAGTGTTTGTGCGCCTTTTGCGCCATACGGCTAAAAGGTAAGTGATAGCAAAAGTGGCTAAATTCACCAAACGCAGAGTTGCTCGCCCCGCGAAAGTTTTCCCAGGCGCGCTTGAGGGATTTGAGGTAAATCTTGGTGGAGTATTTACCGTCAACCAACGCTGTTTTACGGTAATTAGGACGCCAGAAGTCCATCACATCTTCGGTGTAATTACCAACTTCAGGCTCAATTTCGAGAATCCGGGGGTTGGCTTTCACCATGATGGCAACCGCTCCACAGCCTTGAGTAGCCTCACCGGGGGTGTCTAAATCGTAGCGCGCGATATCGGAGGCTATAACCAGTACTTTTTTCTCAGGTTGGCGCGCCACAAGTGCACAGGCCATTTGCACCGCTGCCGTAGCTGAATAACACGCTTGCTTGAGCTCAACAATACGACAATTGTCATTTAGCCCGAGTAAGCGGTGCACGTAAACACCGGCCGCTTTAGATTGATCTATGCCTGTTTCGGTCGCAAAGAGTAAGGTGGAAACATCCTTGCTCTGCTCATCTGCAAACAGCGGTAGTGCTGCACTGGCCGCCATAGTGACAACATCTTCGTCGTGGGCCGGCATGCCCATTTTTTCCTGACCTATACCGACGTAGTATTTATCGGGATCTGTATCTTGCGCGGTCGCTAAGGTGCGCAAATCCAAAAAATAGTTGGATGTGTAAAAGCTGATTTGATCAATACCAACAGGTGACATACTCGGTTCGGTCCTTAACGTGCTTCGTACATGAGTGCGCTATTGTTTAGCAAGCACTTAATCTCTTTCGTTCCCAGCAAAAACATCGCTGTCGTGAACTCTTTGCGTAATCGTTCTATTTCTTGCACAACGGCCTCGCTACTGTGCATAGCGGGCTTGAGTAACGGTGCGGCGACGCCGCAAACGGAGGCGCCGAGTATAACAGACTTCACCATATCAATCCCATTTCTTACGCCGCCGCTGCTAATAAAAGTTGCGCGTTCAGCATAGGGCTTGAGCATTTTCAAAGCGCTCACCGTATCCAGCCCCCAATCTTGAAAGCAAATTCCAAGTTCATCGCCATCTGTGTGATTGCGGTGATGTTCGATCCGACTCCAAGAGGTACCGCCGCGCCCGGCTACATCAAAGTAACTGACACCACAATCGAGCCCCTGTTCAACATCCATAGGAGACAAACCGCTCCCCACTTCTTTGAGAAGAACAGGCACCTTAAGTTGCGAAACGACGCTGCGGATTTTGGCATCCAAACTGCGAAAGTCCGTATCGCCCTCTGGCTGAATGGCTTCCTGCAGCGGATTCAAATGCAAATAGAGGCCATCGGCATCTAGCACATCGACAGTCTGTTGACACATCTGAGCATCGAAGCCCTTATTTAGCTGTACTGCCCCGATGTTTCCAATGAGCGGAACATCTGGCGCAAAGGTGCGCAATTCAAAGCTCTCACGCGCTTTGGGGTTAGTAAACATCACGCGCTGCGAGCCAACGGCCATCGCCACTTTACACTGTTGCGCGGCTTTAGCTAAGTTCTGGTTTATAGTACGAATTAGCTGATGATCCCCCCCTGTCATCGAAGAGATGAGCAGGGGAAAAGAAAGCTCACGACCGAGAAACTGACAGCGCGTATCCACATCCTCAAGCGCAATACCTGGCAGCGCACGGTGCATCAATTGAATACGATCAAAATAGCTGCCGCCACGCTCTACATGTGCATCGCGCTGGATGATATTTATGTGCTCAATTTTGCGGTCATTGGTCGAATCCATGACTAGCGCTCCAAACTGATGTGCGCCTGCATAAGCTCACCGGGATTGGTCTGTGCCGCCAGCAGAGAAAGCTCCCCGCACAGTACCGTCGCCGCACAAATCGCCGCGAGGCGGCGCGCGTTGTCGCCAGGTTCACGCGGCTCTTTACAGCCGAGCTGGCGCAGATTGTTTTCTACAAAATCCAAACCTTTACCATTGCCAACGCTGCCGACAATCAAATTGGGAATAGTACAAGAGAAATACAGGTCATCACCTCGAACTTCCGCGTGCACAACCCCCTGCGAACCCTCTACGATGTTCGCAGCGTCCTGCCCTGTGGCCAGGTAAAATGCCAGCAACATATTCGCGTAGTGAGCGTTAGCACTGCGTAAACCACCGGCAATCAGGGTGCCGATCAAATTCTTCTTAATATTGAGATCAACAATCTTTTCCGGCGTGCTCTTAAGGCGGCGAGCACAGATATCTCTGGGAACAATGATTTCAGACACCACATTCTTGCCGCGCCCTAAAATACCGTTGACCGCTGTCGCTTTTTTATCGCTGCAATAGTTGGCTGAAATTGAGCTGTAACGCAGATAAGGGTACTGAGCCAGCAACCACGGGAACAACTGATCTGCGGCATTGGTCACCATATTGTGACCCGAAGCATCCCCAGTGGTGAACTCGAGACGCAAATACAGCAAGTTACCGACAATTTGACTGTGAATGTCAATCAATTTGGCAAAACGGCTAGATTTAGCGACAACAGCGTTGAGCTCTTCACGACGGCTAGTTATCTCGCGCTGAGCTTGCAGCGCCACTTGCGCATTATCGGCCTCGAGCAGGATTGAGCGGGTCATACGCTCATCGACAACGGTTGTCAGTATTCCCTCTGTCAAGGTGGAAACCCTTGCTCCGCGACCAACAGAGTGCCACAGCGGTGTTTCATAAGTTGCTAGGGGAACCGCTAACTGCTCGTCCAATGTCGAGCCAGATATTTTTAGCGGGCCCACCCAGCGCATCGGGATTGGCGCTTCTGATATTTTGTGTGCCTTCATTAATCGCCTTCCAAAAAAAAAGGCTGCAATAGAAGCAGCCTTTTGTTTTATATAATTTTATCGCATTAGACCTAGCGGGCTATTCTAAACCAGTTGGTCTGTCTTGCCTACAGTCACAAGCAGTGAATACCCTCATTTTACCAAGGGTTACTGACCCTTAGGCAGGTATTTTCCGAAACCGGTATCTTCGAGAGAAGCCATATCTAGCTCGAGTGCATTGAGTAACTCACCCGTGCTATTAAGCACACGGTATTGCGCGAGCTTATGATCGTAAACCGACTCAATCAGTGCATTTTGTGAGGAGAACACTTCGTTCTCGGTATCGAGCAAATCGAGCAGTGAACGCTGACCAATATTGAATTGCTTCAGATAAGAGTCACGTGTGCGCTCTGTGGAGTCAACGTGCTTTTCGAGGTAAACCAACTGTCTGCCGAGTATCTCGTACGCATTCCACGAGAGATCAAGGCTCTGCAAGGCCTGACGGGCTGCATCACCCTGGATGTTTTGCGCTTCGTTAATCTGATGGCGTGTTTGACGAATACGCGCTTTATCAGAACCGCCGTTGTACAAATTGTAGCGCATACGCACCATCGCGGTAAGGTCGCGGTTATCGCCTAGCACGCCGTCGATATCTGTGTTCCAAGTGCGGTTTAC
>JBMZCU010000062.1:0-12609 GCA_049613705.1 Pseudomonadales bacterium
CGTCATCAAACCGGTTTGATTCATAAATACATCCCTGTATTTACCCTACGAGCAGCTGTGCTGTGTAAAACTGTTCCTGGCCGTTTTGGTTCTCTTTTAAAGCTTGGTCGTGCCTGCGCTTAACCAATGACAGAAGTTAAGCTGCACACTTTTCTCTTTGAGCCGCTAAACAGGCCTCGTTCCACGCCCTAATTTTTATCTTACGTTTTTTTACGGGAAGGTTTTCGAGGGGACCTAGTAGATCGCATGAGACGTGAGATTGTTCAAAGTTGAGTTCGGTCAGTTTAGCTGGCGCTTAGTTCACTTTTCGGTAGCTGTTTTGACCGGGGTCAATGCGCGGCTGCGCAGTGGGCGTAGAGTGAAGTTCGAAACGGGAGTTGCGCGGGCATCTCGCTCGGCGCTTCCGCACTATCTGAGGAGAGCACTATGAGCTTGGAAAAACACGATTTGATCCACGAACTTCCAGAGTACCGCGACGCGATCCGCGAGTTGAAAATGAACGATCGCCACTTCGCTAAACTGTTCGAGCAGTACCACGATGTCGACCACGAAGTGCACCGCATCGAGCAAGGTGTCGAGACACCTAGCGATGTCTACACTGATGCGCAGAAGAAGCAGCGCCTACACCTCAAAGATCAACTACACGCTATGCTACTCAAGCACAGGATGAACGCTTAAACTGAGCCTGAGTCTGTTTCTGGCACTTTCGCGGGCTTCACCGGCAGGTGGTGCTCGCGTTTGACGGCATCGATCAGCGATTGCGGTGGTTTTTCGCTCGAGAGCAAAAAGACACAGAAATCCGAGGAGCCAAAGAGGAAGTTGTGATACTCCTTGAGCAGTAAAAAATACTCTTGTCCGCGGTAGTGGAAACTTTTCACATCTCCTGCACGCATCGAGGTCACCGTCAACATAGGATCCCCCTGCTCCTTGATACTCACCAATACCTGATTGCCGGTGATGTCATCGATGTACAGGTAGAGCTTGTCGCCCAGCGCCGTCAGGTATTGGCCGCTGCGCTGCTCCAAAGTCACTTCAAAGGGCTTTAACGAACTCTGCGCAGATGCCGTTGCGCAGATCAGCGCCAACAGCGCTCCGACAAAAAACTTAGCAATAGTTACATACATCCCTGTTCTCCGTGTCTAAAGGGCATCTCTAAAAACCTCTTAGGTTATTAGAGGTGCCCTATAAGCAAAATCGCTATTCTACGCCCTTATTGCGTGCGTATAAACGCATAGCTAAACCTCAGAAAAAGTCTTAATTTCAACCAGCTGTTTTGCTTTTTTAATGCGCCGGGTAATGTTGCAACCGGCCCTTTAAGCACCTCAACTTATGTCTAAAATACATGATAAGTCTAGAGTCAAACCCCAACTAACAATCGCTTAGGCGTTGGATAAATGACATCGACGCCAATGATTGTTAAGCGTGCTTAAAAAAACGCCACAAAACAGGCACGGCGTGGCTTTCACGCTTTTTTACAGCGCGCGAAAGCCGCGTTAAAAAGACCTATACTTAGCGCCACTGACCACCTCGCCACTGCGAGGAGGGCACACTTGGAGCGCTCTGTGTTTTTTCTACTCGCCATCATTTCTACCATCGCCTATTCGCTGCAGAGCTCCCTGCTGGTCAAGCACGCACGGTCGATGGATAAACTGTCGCTGGCGTTTTACCGCATGCTCTCACTCAGCGTTGTACTGCTACCTCTACTCTTGGGTGTGGACCAGCACGACTACCAACAACTTGCGCCACTGACCCCCAATCTCATGTTGTCCGGGCTTTGCGGTGGGCTTTTTTTGTGGACCCAGTTCTACGCACTCAAGTTTATCGCTGTCGGTGTCGCCACCAGCTTGAACCAGAGTGCACGTACCTTGGTCGCTTTTATCTTGGGCTTTGTGCTGCTCGAGCAGTCTGTAGCTTCTGTACAGGCTGTGCTTGTGCTGGCGGTACTCAGTGGCGGTGCCTTAGTCGCCATCAGTAAAAATAGTATGCCGCACCTCCAGGGTAGCCCGCTGCAGGGTATTGTCGTCTCTATTCTCGGCGGCTGCTTGGGCGCAGTAACGTTTTACATCCTCAGCAGCGCGAGCAAACAGGCCAATCCCTTTATGATCGGCTACTTCTGGGAGCTGAGTATTTTCTTTGGCGCCTGCTGTATTCTGATTCTGCGCTACCTCTTTACCGGTGTCGCTCTAGAGCGCATCTCGCGGCGCGACTTTATCGGCATCGCCGCAGCTAGCAGCCCAACGTTAATCGGCACAGCCACCGCCGCGTTGGCGCTCAAGAGCGGACCGCTGGCGATCTTCGTCAGCATCGCTTCACTCTCCGTCATTCTCAGCGCGCTCTTCGCGCGCCTGCTGTATGCAGAGCGTCTGCGCTCGATGCAGTGGTTGGGTATCTTGATCAGCCTCACTGGTGTTATCGGACTTAAGATATTTTCGTAGATGCACCTCTAGGGCCTTCAGCGCCTGCAAAATACCGTTTTATCGACTATCTTTATCTAAGAGCGTGAAAGCGTAACCCCTCGCTAAATAACCGTAGTAACAGCCAACTCCGCTAAGCGCTACTGCGAAATGAGTATGTATACACCTGCCATTAAAGCTTCGTTGTGTGCAGTAGTGCGCTCACACAGAGGAATTCTCAATGACAAAACACCCCCTTAGAAAACTCTTACCACTCTGCCTTTTTTGCCTCAGCACACCGACCATCGCCACTCCCTTAAAACTCATGACAGATACCTTTTTTCCTTTCAGCTACCAAGAACAAGGCATGGCTAAAGGTGTAAATATCGATGTGGTGCAACTCATTGCAAAGCGTATGGCGCTCGATATTGAACTCGAATTCATGCCCTGGCAAAGAGCCTATCGCGACTTAACCAACAACGAGAGGCACGCGCTCTTCCCCGTAATCTACACAGCTGAGCGCAGCCAGCATCTCAGCTTTGCCTGCAGCATTGGCATTGATACCACATACCTCTACGTTCGCCAGAGCGCTGCCGTTAAACCCAAAACGCTCGAAGAAGCAAAAGATATGCGCAGCATTGCACAAGCAGGTTCTTACCAATCACAGCTCTTAATCGAAAACGGATTTTCAAATCTGACCACTGTGTCTTCCAATCAACAAATTTTCGATATGCTCAACAAGGCGCGCTTTGAAGTGGTTGCCCTTGGTGAATCGGCTTACACATCGATCCAGGAGAACACGACAGAACAGCTAATCAGCACGGGGATCAGGCTCTTTGAAACAAAATACTGTATCGCCTTCCCAAAAAATTACCCGCAGGCAGAGATCACACAGTGGCAAGAACACCTGACGCAGATTCACGCTGAGGGCACATACGCTGAGATTCTCGAGAGATACAAGCAATAACTTGCGCAGCACGCACCTGCACTGACCACTGCTTTTTATTTACAATCGCCAATAAACCCTAGACAGCGTGGGTGTATTTCAACATTGTAATTGGCTCTAATCACACAAACGACTATCGTCGGATAATTGCGTTATTATCAGGCACTGCTGCCTTTACCTATTGTTGAGGAGTCCCCATGGCTTATCCCGTTTACAACAGCATCGAGCAAATCGTTGCCGCACACCCAGAGTATCAGGCGCAGAACGACTATCACGCGATGTACTCCAGTGTTTTTTCTGGCATCACCACTGACCCTAAGCTAATGAATGTCCCCATCGATGACCACCTTGTACACCGTGGTGACGGTGTCTTTGAGGCCTTTAAGATGGTCGATGGCAAGGTCTTCCTGTTCGATGAGCACTTGGCGCGCCTAGAGCGTTCTGCCGCTGATATCTCTCTGGAGCTCAAGCACAACAGTGAAGAGACCAAAGAGATTTGTCGCCAGTTAATCCAAACCTGCGGCCTCAAGGATGCGCTGTTCCGCCTCTACGCCTCGCGCGGCCCCGGCGGCTTCACGCCAAACCCTTACGCCTCTATCGGCCCGCAGCTTTACTTAGTGATCTCAAGCCTGCGCAACCCAGCCGACGAGCTCTACACCCAGGGCGCCAAAATCGGCTTCAGCAAAGTCGCGGTGAAGAGCGGTGGTATGGCGCGCACTAAGTCATGTAACTACCTCTCCAACGTGATGATGAGCAAAGAGGCGGCAGACAACAAACTCAACTTCGTGGTCAATATCACCGACGACGGCAGCTTGGGCGAGGGACCAACTGAGAACATCGCCTACCTAACGCAGGACAACGATCTGATCTTCTCGAGCTTCGACCACACCCTGCGTGGCACCACACTACTGCGCCTGCAGGAGCTGTCCAGCGCACTGGTTGAGCAGGGCTTGATCCACGAAATGCGCGAGGAGAAGCAACAGGCAAGCGAGTTACTCAAAGCCAAAGAAGTCTTCATGGTCGGCACGACGCTGGACGCCCTACCGGTTGTCGAAGTTGAAGGCCAAGCGATTGGCGATGGCATGCCAGGCCCTGTGGCGAAAGCCGCCCGCGAACTGCTGCGCAAAGACCAACTGGAAAAGGGTGAAGTACTGCTGAAGTAAGCGTTTCAAGCGCTCTCAATCGAGCGCTTTAGTACTGGCACCTTACTTGAGGCTGTGGTCCTGCGAGAATGGCGGGCAAGCCCCCAACAAGCACAGGATGTGCTTGTCATGGCGTGTTTACGCGACAGTGCGAGGAGCTAAATCGCCAGCAAAACCACGCTTTTGCGCCAGCGATTTAGCTCCGACGCAAAGCTTGATACAAGGATGTATCAAGCTTTGCATAAACTAAAACACAGCCTTGCGCTTGTCCAAGAAGGCCTGCATACCTTCACTCTGCTGATCAGTAGAGAAGCACAAGCCAAAGAGATCACTCTCCATCGCACACGCGTTTTCAAGGTCCATATCTTGACCGCGCTGTACCAACTCCTTACTGAAGTTCACGGCCACAGGACCGTTGGCTATGATTTTGTCGGCCAAGTCCAAGCCGCGCTGCATTAGATCAGCCCGCGGATAGACGTGATTAACTAAGCCTCGCTGCTGCGCTTCTGCAGCATCTAACATACGCCCTGTCACCAGCATTTCCAGCGCCATCGGCTTGCCGACGATACGGGTCAGGCGCTGAGTGCCGCCAAAGCCTGCGGTCACCCCGAGTGCAACTTCAGGCTGCCCCAACTTGGCGTTGTCTGAGGCCAGTGCGAAATCGCAGCTCATCATCAACTCGCAACCACCGCCCAGTGCAAAACCGTTAACCAGGGCGATCACCGGAATATCCATCAGCTCCAAGCGGCGGAATATCGACATCGCCCGCATTGCAAAGGCTTTAGCCGCCAGGCCATCCATGTGACGCATACGCGAGATATCAGCTCCGGCAACAAACGCTTTTTCACCTGCTCCCGTGATCAACAGCACACGTGCAGCGCTGTCGCTCTCGACTACATCCAGTGCGCCGGCCAACTCTTCAAGCGTTTGTGGGTTGAGTGCATTGAGCACTTTCGGGCGCGCAATCGTCAGGCAATAGACGCCATCGCGGGGCTGATCGAGCTGTAAATTGTCAAAAGATGCCATCGCTGTTTCCCCACTAATTGTAATTATGAAACCCTTGACCTGTTTTGCGCCCAAGCTGACCGGCGTCCACTAGCTGCACCAGCAGCGGGCAGGGGCGGTACTTGCTGTCGGCAAAGCCCTGATGCAGCACCTGCATGATACTCAAACAAGTATCAAGGCCAATGAGATCCGCCAGCGCTAATGGCCCCATGGGGTGCGCCGCGCCGAGCTTCATCGCCTCATCAATATCCTCGGCATTCGCCACGCCTTCGTAAAGTGCAAAAATGGCCTCGTTGATCATCGGCATCAAAATGCGATTAACGATAAAACCGGGCCTGTCTAGGCTAGTCACGGCCACTTTATTGAGCTTGTCCGCCAAGCCAGAAATCGCGTGATACGTCAGCTCGCTGGTTTTGAGCCCGCGGATCACTTCAATCAATTGCATCAGTGGCACGGGATTCATAAAGTGCAACCCAATGACCTTATCCGGGCGCTTAGTCGCCGCCGCAATGCGCGTAATGGAAATCGACGAGGTATTGGTGGCCAAAATGGTCGAGGGTGGGCAAAGCTTATCGAGTTGGGTGAAAATTTTCTTTTTCAGCGCTTCGCTCTCAGTCGCCGCCTCAACAATCAGCTGCGCGGTGATCAGCGCACTGATTTCACTGCTGCCTACGATGCGTGAGAGAATCGTCTCGGGTGCTTCTTCGAGCTGGTTTTTATCGGAGAGCTTGTTCAAGCTGGCCTCGATATTGGCGAGTGCGCGATCAATTGCCAGCGACTCTATATCGTTGAGGATAACTTTGTAGCCTGCTGTGGCAAAAGACTGTGCTATGCCTTGCCCCATCTGCCCCGCGCCAATGACCGCCACACTGTTAAAGCTCATCACCCATCCTCTTTTATTTTATGTTTAAAACACTTTTCTAGACAATACTACATTACGCTCACCGAGTGCAAAGTGTACAGCGCCCAATAGCCGTGTTTAAGCGCGCTGCTCACTCGGGCTACAGCCAAACTCGCGGCGGTAGCAGCGACTGAAGTGCGAACTGGAATTAAAACCGCACTGCTCGCCGATACGCGCGACACTCAGTGAGGACTGTAACAACAGTACCCTGCTCTGCGCCAGCCGGCGTGCCATGTGATACTGCTTAGGTGCCGTCTTCAAGTACTGATTAAACAACCGCTCGAGCTGGCGCACCGAGAGGTGGGCGCTCTGGGCCATCTGCTCAACACTCAATGGTCGATCTAAGGCGTTTTCCAGTAGCACCAACACCCGTAACAGCCCTGGGTGATGTACCTGCAAACGCGCGGCCAAATCGATACGCTGCTTGTCCGATGACTGGCGCATCCCCGCCTGGATAAACTGTTCACACACTTGTAAGGCCAGCGCATCGCCCAGTTCACACTGGATAATGTGCAACAGCATATCCATCGCCGCCGTCCCGCCGGCGCACGTAATTAAGTCGCGCTCTATCTCAAACAGCTGATGACTGACCTTGAGCTGTGGGTAACTAGCGCTAAAGGCAGGAATCGCCTCCCAGTGCAAGGTTACGGTGCGATGCGCCAGCAGACCTGCTTGTGCCAGTAAGTAACACCCTGTATCCATTGCACCTAGCAGAGCACCTGCACGCTTAGCGCGGCGCAGCCAGTCCATGGCACTGTGTGAGAGGTGCTGCTGTGGGTTGAAACTAGAACACACTATTATGTTCGGCGGGTAGTCATCGCGCTCAAGCGGCTTCACTTGGTGCAGCGACATCTGATTACTCGCCAGCACGTGTGGCCCCTCTTCACTCAAGAGCTGCCAGCGAAATACCTCGCGCCCAGCGAAGCGATTGGCCACACGCATAGGCTCAATAGCAGAAAGAAGTGCAACCATGGCGTATTCCGGCAACAGCAGGAATGAAACGGTAAAGCTACCGTCGTTATCGGGTCTTAAAATCATAATTTGCCAGCTTGAGATAGCCGTTACAGAGGCCGTTGCCCCGATAATAGCGCAGCCGGATGCAAAGCTGTACAGCCGCTGCACTGTCAACGTGAAAATTTTATATTTATTTTCACAATCAGTCAGCAATATATTTCGTTTTCCCGCCGCCTGATTTACTATGGAACCACAGACCTGCGGCGGTTAGTACTAGCGTCGCGGAGCCCTTCAGAATGAAAAAACATCGAGACCTTACGCAGTTATCCATGAGTGTAGCCGGCAAACAACGACAGTTCAGCAAGGTGATGCGCGACACCAACAGCCTCTACCTCCAGGAAGAGCAAGTGGCTGCGCGCACAATTCACGCTGGCTTTATCCTGCTCGAGCACTTCTCGATGACGGCGTTCACCGCCGCTGTTGACAGCTTAGTCACCGCGAATTTAGTGCAGAGTGAAACTGTTTTTAAAGTATCGTCTTACGGTTTGAGCACTGCCGCTGTGACCAGCGACCTAGGGATAGAAATTTCGACCCAGGGCAATATCGGTCAGGCGCCTCTGCGCGGTGAAAATGCCCTGCATATTTTAATTGTCTGCGGTGGCTTGCGCTGCTCGCTCAAACCGCAACCTGCGCTACAGCACTTGCTCAAGAGCGCCAATCAGCAGCAGCTTATTCTAGGTGGCATCTGGAACGGCTGTATCGCCCTCGCCCAAGCGCAGTTATTGGACAATTTGCCCTGCGCACTGCACCCAGACAACCGCGCGCTGATGCAAGAGCAGTTCGAATCTGTACTGTTAAGTGACAAGAGCTTTGTCGTCAGCGGCAAGCGCATCAGCTGTGCCGACTCCATCAGCGCGATGGAAATGATGCTCAGCACCATAGAGCAATCTGAGGGGCAGGAAGTGGTCCGCGCTATTCGCGAGATCCTCAGCTGTAATCGCGTTGAGGATAACGAGGGATCTACCTTAGTGCAGCACGGCGACAGTCAAGATCTACCGCCGATGTTGCGCAGCGCTATTCAACTGATGAACTCTAACATCGAAGAGCCGTTGGCAATCGATGAGCTGGCTAAGTACTTAGACACCTCGCGACGTCAAATCGAGCGTCTGTTCAAGCAACACTTGGACACCTCGCCCTCACGTCACTATCTCGAAATTCGCCTTACCCACGCGCGCCGCCTGTTGGTGCAGTCTACAGATTCCATCACCAACATCGCGCTGGCCTGCGGCTTTGTCAGCTCTAACCACTTTAGCAACTGCTTTCGCGACTACTTCAAAATGCCGCCGAGCGCGGTGCGCAAACAAAAGCGCTAAGGAAGCCAGCCCCTAGCTTACAGAGCAAAGTCGTGTAGGCCCCGCAGAGAACAAGCGGGACTTATTCACACTTCCACCAACCTTATATCCACAAAAACAGCGCGCACGAGGCCGTCAGCCCACCCGTTCCCCAGGTAAAGATTTTCCAGCGCCGCGCCGTAGAGAGAAAGCGGCGAATCCCCTGACCGGCCAGCACCCAAGGCAAGATAGACATGAAACTGAGCGGTGGCACTATGGCGATTACAAGCCAGAGCAAGCTAGCATCGCTCTCCAGCGCCACTAAGATAAGACTGACCAACGCCAGTGTCGCGGTGATTGCCTTGGGGTTGGCGAACTGAAACAGCGCCGCGGCGACAAACCCCATCGGCTTAGCCTCTGTATTTTGCGCCTTGCTGTTGCTGGCATTGGCCATCTTCCAGCCGATCAGCACCAACCACACCGAGCCAATCACTTTCAGCACCAGCAACAGTTGCGGCCAGGCATCGATCAGCGGCTTTAGCCCCATCACAGCGACAGAGTTGAGTATGCAAGTGCCGGCGACAATACCGAGAATGTGCGGCAGCGTGCGCGAGAAGCCAAACTTAGCCCCCGAGTACATCAGCATCATGTTGTTGGGTCCTGGGGTCGCCCACATGGTGTAGGCCACCAGTACAAAAGGGCTCAACAATTCGATATTTGACATACAGACTCCGTTAGAAGAAGAAATTGGCTCACACGGCTGCACAAGCGCTATTTGACAGTAAAGGGCATCTCTAAAAACCTATGATGCTCTCTGCGCAGAGATTTTTAGAGTTGCCCTCAAGGCAGTATAGCGCTAGCCTGCGAGCAGACACAGACACAATATTTATAAAGTTCGAAGGACACAGAGCGCCATGGCACAGCCACAAGCCCAGATGCCGCGCTATCAGTGGATAGCCCAGCAAATTGAACAGCAGATTATCAGCGGCGCGCTGCCCCAGGGGCACAAGCTGGGCTCTATCCGCCAGCTGGCGAGCCAGCACGGGGTGAGCATTAATACCATTCGCGCCTGCTTTGAGCTACTCGTGGCCCGCGAGCTAGTATCCAGCACGCCGCGCATCGGCTACAGCGTCAACTACCGCCAGAGCGAGCACGCGCAGCAGTGGTTCGAGCACTTTACCCCGGATAGCCAACTGCCCGAGCAGACCCAGCGCTGGCTCAGCAGCATAGTACAGGGCAGCAGAGCGCGCACCTCTCTAGTGCAGATGACACTGCCGCCGGACACCGCTATTTTCAAAAGCTATCAGCGTCAGCTCCACCAAGCAGTAATGCAGACACCTAAGCGTGAGAGCGAAGCCAGTGCGGGTGTACACAAATTACGGATGTGCATCAGCGACCTGTATCGCGAGCGCAATTTTAGCGTCGCGCCCGGGGAGGTGCAGATCACCAGCGGCTGCCAGCACGCCATCGAACACGCACTGCGCGTACTGTGCCAACCGGGAGATACCGTCGCCGTGCCCACTCCCGCCTACCCCGGCTACTTTGCCGTTCTGGCGCAGTTGGGGCTGCAGGTGATGGAGCTGCCCATGTCACCGGCCGGGCCCGATCCCGCACTGCTCGAGCAGGCGATGGCGAATCCGAGTGTAAAAGTCTTGCTGATCAACCCCAACTGCCACAACCCTACGGGCATCACACTTTCTGACGATTACAAGCAGCGCATCGCACAGTGGGCACAGCGCTATCGAAAACCTGTGATCGAAGACGATATCTGCGCAGATCTGAGCTATATAGGCGGCGCACCTAAGCTCATCGCCAGCTACGACACCCAGGGCTGGTGCCTAGTGGTCAGTTCGGTTTCCAAGCTAGTGGTGGAGGTCGAGCGCATCGGATGGTGCTGTCCGGGGCGCTTTCACCGCGCCTACGCCAGCCAGTTCGCCGTCAGTCAGCTGTTTGGCGTCTACTACAGCCAGCAGGCACTGGCGCGCTATTTGCGTGGCTCGCGCTACCGCAGCCAGTTGCTGCAGTGGCGGCGCGACATTCACCGCGCCAATCTCGAAGTGCAGCAGAGGCTGCGCGATGCGCTGGGTGAGACAGTGCAGATCACACAGCCCAGCGGCGGCTACGCGCTGTGGATAAAGCTGCCACCGCAGCTCTCGGCGGCCGAGTTACATCGGCGCATCGACAGCGCGAGGATTTCCTTTTTGAGCGGCGACTTGTTCAGCTCAGAGCAGCGCTTCAAGCAGTTTATCCGCCTGATTATCATGCCGCCGCTGACCCTGCAGACCTTAGTCGACATCGACTACCTGAGCGCCACTATTGCCGCGTCTGTACAAGAGCGCGACGCGAGCACTTCGTCAGAGCGCTAGAGTGTGAGGTCAGCCCCCTGCTCGGCGAGTGAGATACGCGGGTGTCCAGCTGCGGCCTCTGCGACTGCGGCTAAATCCCTGTCGCCGATATGATAGAGCATCACTTGGGTCTGCGGACAGCGCTGCGCCAGCATCTGCGCCTTGGCGAAGTCCGAGTGACCGGCGCTCTCTGGCAATAACAGTGCCTGGCACTCGATCAGCGCCAGCTCACAGCCCTCTATCAGCACTACACTGCGCTCGGTGATACAACCGTCGCCGCTGTAGAAGAGCGCTCCGCCACCGCTGTTCAGACGTAAACTGTGATTGGCCACCGCGTGGCGCGTCTGGGCGCTGCGGCAAGTGAAGGGACCTATCTCAAAGGTTCCCTCACCCTCGTCGTCATCGAGCAGCACGAACTCGACTGCATAGCCGATCTCGTCCGACCAAAAGCCGTACTCGACCAGTTGCTGCAGCCGCTGCTCTTTGCCCCGATGGCAGTAAATGGTCAGCGCGCGGCGACGCCCGCTGGAGTTGAACCTATTGATCAGCGAGGTCAGACCCAGGGCGTGATCTGGGTGCAAGTGGGTGAAGTACACCGCATCGATATCGCGCCAATCCTCGTTCTGCCACAGCTGGTGACAGACAGTGGGTCCGCAGTCTATCAGTAGCGAAAAGCCTTGATCGCGCAGTAAGATGGCGCTGTTGGCGCGATCGCGCGCGTAAGCATCGCCCGTGCCGACGAGGCGCAGCTTCACGAGGCGACTCGGCTAAAGGCGCGCCCGTCGGCGTCGAACAGATGACACTTGTGCGACGGAAAGCTCACCCCGAGCTGCTGCTGATAGCTCAGCTCGATGTCTTTGTCGACCTCCACAACCAGCGCCTGCTCACCGGCGTTGCCGTAGACTATGGTCTGGCCGCCCAGATGCTCGCTGACATCGACGCTCAACTGCAGTCCCTGCGCTGCCTCACCCAAGGTGATATCGCCGGGACGAATCCCCAGCACGACCGCATCGCCCACGGCTGCGCCCTGCTGCGCTAGCGGCAAGGTGAAACTCCCCCCCTGCGCCGTCGTGACCGCCGTCGAGTGCGCATCGCAGTGGCTGATAGTCGCCGGGATAAAGTTCATCTTTGGCGAGCCCAAAAAGCCTGCGACAAACTGATTGTTAGGGTTGTTGTAGAGTTCCATCGGTGTGCCTACTTGCTCGATACGCCCATCGCGCAACACCACAATGCGATCAGCCATCGTCATAGCCTCCACCTGGTCGTGGGTCACATAGATCATAGTGGCGCCCAGGCGGCGGTGTAGTCGAGTCAGCTGGACGCGCATTTCAACGCGCAGCTCGGCATCGAGATTGGACAGTGGCTCATCGAACAAGAACACTTCAGGCTCACGCACAATCGCGCGGCCGATAGCCACGCGCTGGCGCTGACCGCCCGACAGCTGCTTGGGCTTGCGCTCGAGCAACTTATCCAGCTGTAGGATTTGCGCTGCGTGCTCAATACGCCGCGCGGCCTCGTCTTTGTCGATGCCGTTCATCTTGAGGCCAAAGGCCATATTTTCGTAGACACTCTTGTGTGGGTAGAGCGCGTAG
>JBMZCU010000063.1:0-12384 GCA_049613705.1 Pseudomonadales bacterium
CAAATCCTAAATACATACCGCGGCGCTCACTGCCGGCCAGTACTGTGACCATGGCCATCGCCGTTGCGAAGATAAACGCACTGGCCAGCCCCTGTAGCACGCGCATCGCAATGAGCAGCTCTAGAGTGGCGCTCGCTGCTGCGCCCAGTGAGGCGAGGCTAAACAGTGCCAGCCCAGTGAGGTGGATGCGCTTTCGCCCCCACAGATCTGCGGCGCGTGCCAACGGCAGCATCAGCACGACACTGCCCCACACAGGAATGCTGGCGACCCAGCTGAGGTTGACCGCATCGACGTGTAAGTCGCGGGCGATGTCTGGCAGTGCTAAATTGACGGCGGCCATAGCCAGAGGGGCGATAAACGCCGCGAGGCACAAGCTGGCGAGTGCCAGGCGTGCGGCACGTGGATCGACTGGGGGCGAATGTGGAGCCATCTTGTACCGTCTCAAAAATAGAATCGCTATTGTATCAGGCTTTTATGAATGCAAGCGGAGGTTGTTTTGACAAAAACGGGAACAGCTTTTACATTGCGGCAACACTTTTTGAGGATGCAATATGACACTCGATGATTTACACACGCTATGGGCTGAGCAAATCGCGCGTACACGTTTGGCGATGGAAGTAAAAGATGCCGATTTAAGCGCATTGCATGTGCAGTTACACAATGCGACTTGGTGCCCCGATTGCGAGCGCGAGAGCACTGTGCTGCTTGCCCTGTCCCAGGGCGCGGCAAAAGGTTTTGGCGTTTTAGAACTAAATAGCTATGAAGATAAGGCCGCGTATCAGTCGGCAAAAGCCGATGGAAGACTCAGTGTCGATTGCCTGCCAACACTGATTGTTAAACGCGAAGGTAAAGAGGTGCTGCGCATTGAAGAGGATTCGCAGGGGGGCTTGGTAGAGTCTGTCTTGGCACTGAGTGCGTGAATCCAGAGCGCGAAGTGATACGTACATCACAGAGTCTCAAGCCTGCACTTTGCAGGCGATATGTTTAAAAGGAGTTTAGCGTGAAAAAAGCCATCGCATTTGCACTAGTATTAGCTGCGCCTGTCAGTTTTGCCCAAGAGAAAAAACTAGAGGGCGCGCAAATTAACGACCTCTTCACAGGGCATACGCTCAACGGTGTGCACTACAACAAGCGCACCTTGCAGTATTTCTCCCCCACTGGGTTGACCCTTTGGATAGGGGAGGGAGATGCAGCGCCAAGTGAGGGCAAGTGGAAAGTTGAGAACGATCAATACTGTTCAGATTTTGGCAGCGGCTGGGGATGTTACGACATAGTTAACGATGCAGCTCAAGGTGTTCACTATTTCATTGGCGAAGATTTCAGGGCGCCTTTCATTGTGAAGCAAGGCTACCAACTGCGCTTTTAAACGTATTAGCTCGGATCCGTCGCAGGCGGCTCGAGTAGGCGTTCAACCAAATTCAAGTGATCTTGCAGTGAGTTATCTAAAGTACTGCACAAAGCGCTGCCATTAGCACTGAGCACATCACTGTGCGGCGTCTCTAAGATATCATCTAAATACAAATGCTCTAGCGCCGCCTGCTCAGCAGGCGCTTGTGCAGGCGGCTCTGCGTAGAATATCTGACTGGCTACTTGGGTGTGCAGGGTAAAAGCTGTCTCGCCGGGATAGTCGATATCTGTGCCGCTGTGATCAATTAAACTCAAGTGTAATTGGTAATCGCCATCGATGTAGCGCCCGGCGTAATTCAGTAGCTGAGCGACAGGCATTTGAGTGTTGAAATGACCTAGCTCAAGGTCCTGCTCTGTCACAGGGTGCTTGATAAAATTGTGTCGCCCATCCGGTTTTGTAATCAAAATAAGGGCGATGTGGCCTGCCTGCGCCGTGGGTGGAAGGCTGACATCTAAGGCGATATCGCTCATCGCGTAGCTGGGATAGTTTACCTGGGTGGCATCAAAAGGGGTTTGGGCGGCGACCACTGTGATCGGGCTCTCTGGTGCGAAGGGGGAACTGGGTGGGGCTGTGCTTGAAGTTGTGCCCTGTGTTTGTTGCATAGTGTCTATTCCATTAGGCACGATATACAGCAGTTCCGATCTCGGGACAAAATGTGCAGGATGTTCAAGTATTAATATTGGGTTAATTTAACACAGTTGGAACGTCCTTTTCAAAGGGTTGTGTGGATGGCTGCCTTTGACTTCTATCAAGTGCGCGCCAAGCGCTGCCGCAGCTGCTTAAAACTGCGCTATACTAGCGCTCCTTTAAAGGTGGAAAGAGAGTTGGAAGCGCGATGAAAACGAATTACGATGTAGCGGTTGTCGGTGGCGGTATGGTAGGTGCGGCACTGGCGGCAGCACTGGCAGACAGCTCCTTGCAAATCGCAGTGATTGAGCCTGCGCCTCCCGCCGCGTTTGACAGCGCACAAGTTCACGATTTACGCGTCAGTGCGCTCAATCGCGCAGCGCAAAACTTTCTTTGTAATATCGGCGCTTGGGAAGGGGTACAGCAAAAGCGAAGCTGTCCGTTTAAACGCCTTAAAACCTGGGAGCTGAGTGAGGCAAATGCAGCTACTGAATTCAACGCAGATGACTTGGCGCTGGATCATCTCGGGCATATCGTTGAAAATCGAATTCTCCAACTCTCGCTACTAGAGCGCTTGGCGCAACTGGATAATGTCACATTGATCTATCAGCGCTGTGCGCGTTTTGACCTCGCCGCTGGCGCTAACATGATTGAACTGGACAGTGGCGAACAGCTTATCAGTAAGTTGGTTGTCGGTGCAGATGGGGCGCACTCGGCGGTGCGCCAAGCCAGCGGGATCGGTATCCACGCCTGGGATTATCAGCAGAGCGCGCTGGTGATTAATGTGCGCATGGGCCAGGGGCAGCAAGATATCACATGGCAGCAATTCACCCCCAGTGGACCACTGGCGTTTTTACCTTTGAGTGGCGATAGCGCCTCGCTGGTATGGTATAACAGCGCGCAGGCAATTGAGCAGCTACTGGCACTGGACAATCAAGCGCTGCGCGGCGCCGTGCTCGAGGCATTCCCCAGTTGTCTAGGGCCTGTAGAGGAAATCTATGCCCGCGCCGCTTTCCCGCTGACCCGCCAGCATGCCCAGGCCTACTGTGCACCGGGTGTAGTGTTGATCGGTGATGCAGCTCACACTATCCATCCACTGGCAGGGCAAGGTGTTAATATCGGTTTACTCGATGCCGCGCAGTTGGCGCAGACACTGCTGGATGCGCATCACCAAGGTGAAGAGATCAGCAGCCTGGCAGTGCTCTCGCGCTATCAGCGCGCCAGGCGCAATCACAACTTTGCAGTGATGCAACTCATGGACAGCTTCTACCGCGTCTTCAATAACGACATCGCGCCACTTAAAGCGCTGCGAAATTTAGGGTTGGCCGTCGCTGGGCGATTTACACCGGCCAGGCGCAAGGCGATGGCGCTGGCGATGGGGGTAGAGGGGCCGCTGCCAGTGCTGGCGCGCGAGCATTAAGTTCGACCCTGCACAGAAGGGGATTGGCTCAACTCAACGTGCGTTCATCCCCCTAGCTGTGCGCGCTAACTCTTTGTTAGGTTGAAGTTTTCATCTGCTGCTACGCATTTGAAAGACAACGGGTTACAATGCCTGTCATTTGCACGGTTCGCGCGTTGTTTTCGCCGTGCTCACTCTCAGTCTAATAAGGATATCGCCATTCATGACCGATGTTGCATGCCACCCCAGTTTTACCTTTGTTCGCCGTCAGAATATCTCTTCACTGAATGTCGAGATGCTGGAATTTCGTCACAAGGTGACAGGTGCACCGCACTACCACATCGCGGCGGATCACGAGGAAAATGTCTTCCTGGTCGCCTTTAGAACGGTGCCGATGGACTCTACTGGGGTTGCTCACGTACTCGAGCACACAGCGCTGTGCGGCAGTGATAAGTACCCGGTACGCGATCCCTTTTTCATGATGACAAGGCGCTCGCTAAACACGTTTATGAACGCCTTCACCAGTTCGGATTGGACGGCTTATCCTTTTGCCAGTCAGAACCGCAAGGATTACTTCAACCTGCTCGATGTCTACCTCGATGCAGCATTCCACTCGCGCTTGGATCCACTGGATTTTGCTCAGGAAGGGCATCGCGTCGAGTTTAAAGAGCAGGGCAATGCCGATTCTGCCCTAGAGTACAAAGGTGTCGTCTACAACGAGATGAAGGGAGCGATGAGCTCGCCGGTCTCCACGCTGTGGCAGACATTTTCCAAGCATCTATTCCCAACGCAGACCTACCACTACAACTCCGGCGGTGATCCCGAGTCGATCACAGATTTAAGCTACCAACAGTTGAGTGACTTCTACAAGACGCACTACCACCCCAGCAATGCCATTTTTATGACCTTTGGCAATATCGATGCCAGTGAGTTGCAGCAGCGCTTTGAAGAGGGAGCGCTGAGTAATTTTGAAGCGCTGGATGTGAATATCAATGTGGCGGATGAAAAGCGCTATTTCTCACCGGTGCGCGTCGAAGAGGGCTACGATTTAGATGAGCCGGAGCTGGAAAGCAAAACGCATCACGTTATGGGTTGGCTACTCGGTCACTCTATCGATCTGAAACAGCAGCTCGAAGCACACTTGCTATCGCGTGTGCTGCTCGATAACAGTGCTTCCCCACTGCGCGCGGCGCTAGAGAGCACAGATCTAGGCAAAGCACCTTCTCCACTGTGCGGGCTGGAAGACTCTAACCGTGAAATGTCATTCATGTGTGGTTTAGAGGGGAGTGATCCCGAGCGCGCTGCAGAGTTTGAAGCTCTAGTGATGGGAGTATTGGAGCAAGTGGAGCGCGAGGGTGTGGCGCAAGATGTGGTTGAAGCGCAATTGCACCAGCTAGAGTTGGGCCAGCGTGAGATTAGCGGAGACGGTTATCCGTACGGGTTGAACTTGATCATGGCAGCAATGTCCAGTGCGGTGCACCGCGGCGACCCTATTGCGCTGTTGAACTTAGACCCCGTGCTCGATGAAATGCGTGAAGAGATTAAAGCGGTGGACTTTATTCCTAAATTGGTGCGCAAACTCTTGTTGGACAATGCGCACTATGTGCGTTTAACCCTGCGCCCAGATAACCAGTTGGCCAAGCGCCGCGCACAGGAAGATGAGCGCAAGCTCGAGGCAATGCGCCAGCAGATGAGCGCCGAGCAGCGTCAACAGGTGATTGACCAGGCGGCGGCACTGGAGGCGCGCCAAGCGCAGGTGGATGATGCGTCGATTCTGCCCGAGGTTACACTTGCCGATGTTCCGGCCGAGCAAATCATCGCCCAGGGTGAGACGCTCTCACTCGGTCAACAGCCTATGCACTGGTATGGCCAGGGCACCAACGGCTTGGTCTACCAGCAAGTGATTATCGAACTGCCCGCGCTGAGCGATGAAGAGTGTCAGCTGCTGCCACTGCTGAGTTTATGCATGAGTGAACTAGGCTGTGCCGAGCGCGATTATCAGAGCAATCAGCAGCGTCTTGCGCAAGTGACAGGGGGGATCAATGTTTATACCTCAATGCGCGCCAGTGTCGAAAACGAGCAGGATGTGAGCGCGTTCTTGGTGGTCTCTGGCAAAGGGCTGACAGCCAACGGCGATGCGCTGCTTGAACTAGTGCAGGAGACATTGTTGCTAAGTCGCTTCGATGAACTTGGCAGAATTCGCGAACTCGTTGCCCAGCAGCGCAGCCGCCGCGAACAGAGTATTACTGGCAGTGGTCACAGTTTGGCGATGATGGCGGCGAGTGCTCAATTGGCACCTTGTGCATGGCAGTCACACCGCAGCCGCGGCCTTGCAGGTATCGCTGCGATTAAGACACTGGATGATAGCTTGCAGCAGGACAGTGCACTTGAAGCACTGGGCCAATCGCTGGCTGCACTGCACCGCAAGTTGGTAAACGCGCAGCGTCGCTTCCTTTTGGTGGCAGAGCCTGCGCAACGCGATTCCTTGGTTGAGCGTATGCATGCGCTGTGGCAGGACGAAGTGACAGGCGCCGCTGAGGGCTTTAGCCTGGCCTCGACTCGCCGTGCAGTGAAAGAGCTTTGGTTGACCAGTACGCAAGTTAACTTCTGCGCCAAGGCCTATCCTACAGTGAGTGTCGAGCACCAGGACGCCGCTGCGCTGACGGTACTCGGTGACTTCTTGCGCAACGGCTTCTTGCACCGCGCTATCCGCGAGCAGGGTGGAGCTTACGGGTCAGGCGCTGGACAGGACAGCGGCGATGCTGTTTTCCGCTTTTTCTCCTACCGCGATCCGCGTTTAGAAGAAACGCTGTCTGACTTTGATGCCTCTGTGAGCTGGTTGCGCAGTGAAACCCACGATCCGAAAAAGCTTGAAGAGGCGATCCTCGGGGTGGTTAGCTCTATCGATAAGCCCGCATCGCCAGCCGGTGAGGCCAAACAGGCGTATCACAGTGAGCTGTTTGGGCGCACGCCAGAGCAGCGTCGTGCGTTTAGAGCGCGTATCCTGGCCGTGACGCTGCAGGACTTACTCGATGTCGCCGAACGCTATTTGCAGCCCGAGCACGCCAGTGTTGCCGTGGTGACCAATGCAGATACTGCGCAGGCGATGGACGAAAGCTACACGCGCATTTCGCTCTAAGGTGTTTTGTACCGCGCAGAGCCTATGAAATTCGCTGAGCGCCCCTGTGCTGATCATGCTCTCTGAGCTGTTTCTGGTGTTGTCTGGGATCACCATCAAGTAGGTATCCCAGCAGCTGCCGACCAGCGAAATTGTCTTTTTCCGCAACTTTTTCGCGCTTGCACTGTTGTTGCCCTGGTTGTTTCAAGCGGGGATTGCACGGGTTAAAACACAGCGTATTGAGCTGCACTTGCTGCGCGCTGCGCTCGGGGTAAGTGCAATGGGGTGCCTGTTTTACGCCTGGGGTGCACTCTCGTTGGCGCAAGCTGCGCTGCTCAAGCAGACCTCTCCGTTTTTTATTCCCTTGATCGCGCTGTTCTGGCTCGGTGAAAAACTCAGAAAGCGCGTCATATTCGCGCTCTTGATTGGCTTTGTCGGTGTCTTTACAATACTCAATCCACAAGAAGGCAGTTTGCAGCTCGCCGTGTTAGTGGCGCTGGCTGGTGCGTTTATCAGCGCCTTTGCCAAGGTCACGATACGCAAAATGGGGCAGACGGAAGATGCCAAAACCATCGTTTTTTATTTCTCGCTCTTTGCAAGCGTACTCTCGCTGGTGCCGGCCGTGTATTTTTGGCGCACCTCATCTGTGCAGGCGCTGCTTTGGTTGGCGTTGCTGGCGCTCTCTTCAACGGTGGCGCAACTCTTGATGAGTCGCGCCTACAAGTTGAGTAAGGCGGGGTTGTTGGCGCCTTTTACCTATGCGTCGGTCGCTTACGCGGCGCTGCTAGGGTGGTTGTTTTGGGCGGAGCCGCTGAGCGCGACAACCTTGGTGGGTATGCTGTTGATTTGTGGTGCCGGGGTACTTACATTGAGTGGCGTAAAGCGCTAGTCTAGGCGCTCTGCTGTCCCTATGCAGCCTATAATGACTACACAAAGCACTAAGATTAAGCACTAAGGAATTTACCATGCAAATCGCCAAAGATTCAGTTGTACAGTTTAACTATGTTCTCAAGGATGCCGACGGTTCAGTACTTGAGCAAACAGATGGCGATCAGCCGCTTGCCTACCTGCACGGCCACAACAATATGCTGGGCGGGATCGAAACAGCACTGCAAGGTAAAGGTGCCGGCGAGCATGTAGATGTCACGCTCACGCCTGAGCAAGCTTACGGTGAAATTAAAGCCGATGCTGAAATGCGCGTGCCGGTAAAGCATTTACAAGGTGCTAAGAAGTGGAAGCCTGGCATGATCGCTACCGTACAGACAGATAAAGGGCACCATCAGGTGCGCGTTGTCAAAGTCGGTCGTTTCATGGTGACCGTCGATACCAATCACCCTTTCGCAGGAAAGACGCTGACCTTTGAAATGGACATTGTCGAGGTGCGCCAAGCCAGTGCTGAAGAACTTAGCCACGGTCACGCACACGGTGTTGGTGGCCACCAGCACTAAGGACCAAACTACGAGCTCTAGCGCCCTGCTAGGGCTTGAAAACTCTTGTGCTTGCCTCCTCAGTGCTGGCGCTCAACCTCGTTATTGGGCCTGCGAAGAGCGGGTACGTCCCGAAGACGCAGAACTCTATCATAAAACACTGCAATGGCGATGTGATGTTCGCAGCCCGTGTGTTGCCTCCCCTGTGTTTAAGGTGCTAACACCTTACTCTCAACGTGTAAGCTGCCAGTTTGCGCGATGCACTTAAGCTAGTACCTCGGCGCTTATCACTCCCTATTTGTCGCGTTTGGGCTTTAGCTTTTTGAGGACCCACCGATAACCTTACTTCAGCCTTTGCACACGGCGCCGGAAATTCAGGCTGCGCGCACGAGTAATTGTTTTAAAAGGCTAAAAATTGAGAATGATTCTCGATAAGTATTTGATTTTTCACACTTAGGGATTAGTATTATCAGAGGCTAGAAAAGTAGGGCTGCAACATTTCACTATCCGATTGAGAGATGCCAATTTGAGTTTGACGTCGCTAGAAGCAAAACAGGGTGATCTATCCCAAGTGCAGGGCAGCTTCAATCGCGCCCAATTACTCGCACTGGACAAGCTCAATGCGCTTTTATTGGAATCAGCTCCACTGGAATCTTTGCAGCTCACGCTGTTGCAGCAGTTGTGTCAGGTCTTTGATGTCACACGCTGTTGGCTACTCAGCCAGGCAGATTTGGAGTACGACAATTATCGCTTTGTCGCGATCAGCGGCGTAGCCGGTGATTGCAGCGAAGATACCTTAATCAGCCACTCTCCCTTTGCCAGTCACTACTATTTACGCGCGCTGCGCGCCAAGTCAGCACCGCGTTATTTCGGCCCGACCGACAGCGCCAATGAGCCGGCCCCCAGCGCACCTTTTAGCGCGTTGGCACAATGTCACTTTAAGATTAATTTAGGCACTGACTGCGCCTACGTGCTTGGAGTGGAGCGCGCCAGCGGTTTCTCCTCAATGGATGTGCAGCAGCTCACCTTGATCAGCCAGCGAATAGGGAATGCCTTTGGTCAAAATGCGGCGCTGCAGCAGTCGCGCAATTTCTTTTTAGACAGCCCAATCGCCGCGTGTTATGTGGACATCAGCCGGCTACGCTCTGTACTGCACCGTCTATCAATTGCAGGGGCTGAAGACTTATCGCAGCGCATCGCGCAGCAGCCGAATATACTCGCTTTGCTGTGGGAAAAAGTGCGTATTAGCCGTCTAAACACCGCTGCACTGACACTGTTTGATGCCAGCAGTGAACTAGATTTGATCACCCATTTACCGTATCTGGTCAACGAGAGCCTCACCCAGGCCTTTGTTGAGGGATTGGTGGCATTGATTGAAGGTGAGGGCGCGAGTGTTCAAGTGCAGGTTAAGACCTTGCGCGGGCGTAAATTACACTTAGTGTTAGCGTTTTCCAAAGCGCAGTGTCAGGCCGAGCAGGGGCGCTATCTGACGCTTTCAATGGTCGATGTAACGGCGCGGGTGCTCGCAGCACAACAGCAGCGCGAGCACCAAGTGTTGGCAGAGCAGAGCAAAGCCTACTGGCAGTTAAATATCGCTACAGGACTGCTAGAATGCTCGCCTAGCTGGTATGAAATGCGCGCGCGCAGTGAGCCGTGCGAGCGCTTGGCCACTTGGTACGATGCCGTGTTAATTGATGATCTGCCACGCGTTAGCGCCCAGCTGCGCAGCTTGATCGCAGCTGAGCAAGAGCGCGTTGTGCTGGAGTGTCGCGTGGTCGCGGGTCTGGGCGCGATGCAGTGGCTACAGCTTTCGGCGCTGATCAAAGAGGATGAATCCGGCACGCGTTACCTGTGCTGCACAGAGCTGGACATCACTGAACAAAAGCAGCTGCAAGAGCGTTTGAAACTTTCAGCGACGGTATTTGATAACACAATTGAAGGCATTGTCATTGTCGATGCCAGCAATAAGATCATCGAGGTTAACCCTGCCTTTAGTGAGATCATAGGTTACAGCCACCGCGAGTTGATCGGTCAGTCGCCGATGCTCTGGCGCAGTGATCGCCAGGGCTATTCCTTTTACCGCACCATCAAAAAGAGCTTGCACCAGCGGGGTAAGTGGAGCGGCGAAATTTGGAATAAGCGCAAAGATGGCCAGGTCGTGCCGCAGTGGTTGGCCGTGAGCTGTGTCTACGATGAGCGTGGCAAACTCAGTCATCACGTCGGGGTGTTCTCCGATATCAGTGAGTTGAAGAAATCACAGGCGCAATTGCAGCATATGGCGCACTACGATCACCTGACAGACTTGCCCAACCGCTATCTACTTGGCCAGCGTATCGATGCCGCTATAGAGCAGGCTAAACGCACAGGGCTCAACATTGCCGTGTGCTACCTGGACCTTGATAACTTCAAGCATTACAACGATAGTCTCGGGCACGCTTTTGGCGATAAACTGCTACAGCAAGTCGCGCTTAATTTGATCAGCAGTGTGCGCAGTCAAGATACCATTTCACGTATCGGCGGTGATGAGTTCATTATCCTGCTGAATGATTTGCGCAGTGTCGAGCAGGTTGGCCCGGCGATCGAAAAAGTTATTTCAGTGATCAACCGTCCCTTTGTACTCGATGAGCAAGAGGCACGCATCACCGCCAGTGTCGGGGTGGCACTTTACCCAGACGATGGCGATAACTCGCAGGCGCTGATCAGTAACGCCGATGCGGCAATGTATCGCGCTAAAAGTATGGGGCGCAACAATTTCCAGTTCTACAGCCGCGAGATGACAGACCACTCGATGCAGCGGATTTTGCTGAGCCGCGATATCCACCGCGCGATTAACGGCGACGAATTGCTGCTGCACTTTCAGCCTCAAGTATCACTGCAAAGTGGCGAGGTTGTCGGGGTGGAGGCGCTCATTCGCTGGCAGCACCCTGAACTGGGCTTTCTCTCGCCGGATAAGTTTATTCCCCTGGCAGAGGAGAGCAGCTTGATTGCTAAAATTGGCAGTTGGGTGCTACACAATGCCTGTTATCACATCGCACTATGGCGCAGCCAAGGACTCGCGTTTGGCAAGTTGGCGATCAATGTCGCAGTGGTGCACCTCAGCCAGCCCAGTTTTGTCAGCGAGGTTATTGCGCTGCTCAAACGCTACCAGATACCGCCGGAAACGCTCGAGATAGAGATTACCGAGAGCTCGCTGATGCAGCAGGTCGACGAGGTGGTCGGCAGTTTACAGTCGCTGCGTCAACTGGGGGTCGATGTGTCTATCGATGATTTCGGAACGGGCTACTCCTCATTGAGCTACCTGACAAAGTTGCCGATCAACAAACTTAAGATAGATCGCTCCTTTATCACCGATATTTTAGACCGCGAGGAAGATTTGGCGATTGCCGAGACGATTATCGCCATGGGTGATAAGCTCGGGCTTACTGTCATCGCCGAGGGTATTGAGACCGCAGAGCAGTGTGCGCTACTTACACGCTCCCAGTGCCATCACGGGCAGGGCTTTCTCTTTAGTAAGCCTCTGGCAAAAGCCGAGTTCGAGCGCTACCTACGTCAGCAGAGCAGTGCGCTGACACTTCGCTGAGACGCATTCTTTAACTTCTTCACGAGATGATAAATGCAGTACTGGCTGTTAAAAACGGAACCCGATGCTTACTCTATTGACGATTTAGCCCGTCAGGGGCAGACGCCCTGGGACGGTATTCGCAATTTTCAGGCGCGTAATTTTATCCGCGATCAGATGCAGCCTGACGATGAGGTTCTCATCTATCACTCCAGTTGTTCTAAAGTGGGGATAGCGGGGCACGGCCGTGTAGCCAGCCAACCCTATGCCGACCCTGCGCAATTTGATGAGACAAGTCCTTACTACGACCCCAAGGCTACAGTGCAAACGCCGAAGTGGTTTGTGGTCGATATCGCCTTTGTGGCCAAGACTGAGAAGCTGCTGCCGCTCAAGGCGCTCAAAGCCTGTGATGCGCTGGCTGAACTGGCACTGTTTAAGCAATCTAGGCTCTCTGTGGTGCCGGTCAGTGCGCCGCACTGGGCTGTGATAAAAGAGCTGCTTACCGGTTAAGTAATTGCTCTCGCAATCTTTTTTGGGATAGATCAAAGGCTAGTGATTACTCTGTGAGTGATTGAAGGTTGCAGTTGACAAGGCCTTTGCAACGCGGGGAGAATAGCCGCACATTCTAAATGCGTATAATTCGCACCTGCTTTCTCATAATGGATAACATGATGTACCACTCCTCTGTATGGCGTCGTTCACTGCTCGCGCTCGCGTGTTGCGCAACCTCTTCTGTTGTATTCGCCGCACCGCTGCCCAGTGTCGAAGCGCTGGGCCAGGCACTTTACTTTGACCAAAACCTGTCAGCGCAGCGCACCCAGTCCTGCGCCACTTGTCACGCCCCGG
>JBMZCU010000064.1:0-12264 GCA_049613705.1 Pseudomonadales bacterium
GCGTTATTGAGCGTTTAAGCAAAATAACTATTCTATCCACATAAACGGGCAATCAACTTTTTCTTTTGTTGAGAATGCTTTTCTCTCGTAAGTAGCGCTACTGCTTGCTTTGGTCCCCATCTTTGCGGCTTTTTTTGTGCCTTGTCCCCGCGAAATCAAATCTTTGAACTACACTTTAAAGCAGAGAATTGAAACGCAGTGCACACGCTTTCTGAGCTGTGACACAGGTCAATGGTGCGCGACACTGCGCGCGTGAAAGGCGGGGAGATAGAATGAACAATGAGGTGCTGGACTCAATCATTGAGATCACGGGCCAGCGGGACACTGGGTCACTGGAGTACAGTTTGGTATCGACAGTTGCCGAGCTGATAGCACTGGACAGCGTCTCGCTCTTCAAGTTGGTAAACAGCGCGACCAAGTTAAAGTTAGAGTACATAGTGCACCTGGAGACGCCAGCAGATGGGGAGATAGAATGGCGGCTCGATCAAGATACGATTGACTGTAACAAGACAGTAAAACAATGCATTTTTTCGCAGCGCCCACAGTACTGCCAAGAAGATGATACAGATGTGCTCTATATGCCGGTAATGGGCAGTGAGCGCACTGTGGGTATTATGCGTGTGCAGGGGGCGCAGTTAGAGCAGCACAAGCTGCTGCTAACGGGGTTGCTCAAAATTTATCAAAACTACCTGATCATCCTGCGCGAGAGTGAGCGCGATAAGCTCACAGGCCTGCTCAATCGCAAGACTTTCGAGTCAAAACTCGGACAGTGGGGCAGTGTTGAGCCCAGCTCACCGGCGCACAAAGAGTGGCTGGTGATGATAGACATCGATCACTTCAAGTCAGTCAATGATACCTACGGTCACGTCTGCGGCGATGAGATTCTGTTGATGCTCTCACAGCAGATGCGCTACTCCTTCCCTGAGAACGAGCTGCTGTTTCGCTTTGGCGGCGAGGAGTTTGTGATCGTGCTGCAGAACATTACAGCCGAGGATGCCGAGCGCCAACTGGAGAAGTTTCGAAGCGATGTGGCAGGCAATAAATTCCCCTTTGTCGGTACCTTGACCATCAGTATGGGTTACGTAGAGCGCAACGAGCGCGACTACCCAGTCACCTTGTTAGATCACGCCGATAAAGCCCTTTACTACGCCAAGGAACACGGTCGTAACTGCTTTTACAACTACGATCACTTAGTGGCGCAAGGTGAGATTGAAGTCACCGAAAACGACAGCGACGTCGAGCTCTTCTAGTAGTGTCAATGTGATTGAAGTCCCGAGGGCGTCGACGTAAATACAAGCCTTGGCTGCGTGAGCTGCCAAGGCTTTTTGCTATCTGCAGCTAGCGCTTGGGCAAGTGAATACCCGCTATCATGCAACGCATACTGCCTCCCGCCAGTTCTATAGTATCTAGATCGCAACTCAAGAGCGTCAGACGCGACTTCAGCTGTGCGCGCTGTATCTCGTTTAAGCTGGCGCGGGCGCGCGATGAGAGTGCCAAGTAGCGCTGGCCGTCGCGATCGCTCAATTCTATGGCATTGGCGCTGAAGTTCTCGATCTGCGCACTGCTGAGTAAAATGACTTCTTTGCCCAGTGCACGCAGCGCTGCTATCAGTGCCTGGCGCTCGCTGTCATCGCTTATCAGTTCGGCGCCGAGCAATGCAAAATCGCTGCCGACACTCAGCATCACGTTAGTGTGGTAGACGGGCAGGCCTCGCTTGTCAGCCGTGTGGAAAAAGTGCGGTCTCAGTGAGAGCGCGGCGCAAGCTTCTTCCGCCAAGGCCTGCTCGGCGCGATCTGAAAGCCCGATGAAAGCGGTGCTAGAGGGATGGTCTATACACATAACTCCCGTGCCCTCCAAAATGCTTCCCTCTGATTCTTGTGCAGAGAAATCCAGCGTGCGCTCGAGTTGCCAGCGCTCGCTCAGTGTGGCGATGAGTTGATCTGCCAGTTGGCGCTCGCAGCGCCGGTTCTCGCAGCGCATCGGGTAAAGCGCTAAGGTGCCGTTGGCGTGGGTCGAGAACCAGTTATTGGGAAATACTGCATCGGGCTTAGTGGGCAAAACACTGTCCTCTAGCACGCAGACCTCAATGCCGGCGGTGCGCAGGGTATCCACTGTTGCGTCAAATTCACGCTGTGCAAGTGCAGCTATCTGCGCGGTGCTGAGCGATGCGGGGGCCTCGCCCTGAAAGCTGTTGCTGGCCAAAGTTTGCAGGTTGGGTGAAAAGCTGGCGGGGCGCACCATGACGATACTGTCAGGGGCCTGTCGTGTGTCTTGCATCGCTACGTCCAAAATCGTTGTGAGTGTGGGCGTATCTTAGAAATCACCGGCTGGCACGACAATTGACAACTTGTACACATTGAATAAAATTGTTTTCAGGTTGTGAATTATTATATACAAGGTGTAAAAATGGATCACATTGATAAGGCTTTACTTGCGATTTTGCGCGACGATGCGCGCAAGCCCGTCACTGTGATTGCCGAGATTCTCGACTTATCGCGGGTCACAGTGCAAAAGCGTATCGCGGCCCTCGAACAGGCAGATGTTATCAATGGCTACACCGTGCGCACTGGGCGCGGCTATGTCAGTGAGAAGTTTCGCGCTCAGGTGTTACTTGGGGTAAAGAACAGTGTTGGCGACAGGTTCACCGCCTTCTTGCGCTCCTTCGAAGAGGTGGTGACGGTACACAGCTTGGCGGGGCGTTTCGATGCGATGCTCGCGATTGAAGCGAGCTCGTCTGAGGCAATTGACAGAGTGTTAGACAGGATTCGCGAGCACCCAGATGTGGAGCGCACGGAGTCCTGTCTTGTGCTCTCGACTAAGCTCGACAGGCGTATAGCTTAGCGGGGTCTTTATCGCAGCAGTTTGCTGCCCGCTAGTGTTAGATCTTGAGCGCCATCATAGTGACGTCGTCGTTGCGCTCTTCGCCACCTTGGTAGCGTAAGAGTTCATCGATAAAGATTTCCTGTTGGCTTTTCATTGGTTTTTCGAAGTGTTCACGTACCAAGTTCTCAAAGCGCCTGCGGCCAAATGGGAAGCCTTTAGCGCCGCCGTTCTGGTCCGCGTAACCGTCAGTATTGAGGTACAAGCTGGTGCCCGGGGTCACCTTTAGGGTGTGCTCAGTGAAGTTGTAATCCGCATCTGAGGTCTTGTAGCCCACCGAGTGCCTATCCCCCTTGATCACTGAGAGCTCGCCTTCCTCAACATAGTAGAGTGGGATGTTGGCGCCACTGTAACGGATCACTTGTTCGCGCTTGTTGAAGTAGAGAATGCCGCCGTCGAAACCTGCGTTCGATAACGTAGAGTTTCGGTCCTGTTTAAGTGTGCTCTTGATCTCCTGGTTAAACTGCTTGAGGATCTGGCTGGTATCTACAGGCTGATTACTGGCTTTAATCGAGGTGACAATTTGTTTCTCGATCGCCTTGACGAGCATCGTCATAAAGGCGCCCGGCACGCCGTGCCCAGTGCAATCTATAATCATAAACAGACACTCGTGCGGCCCGCGTAACTCGTCGAATAGATAGATATCACCGCCGACTAAATCTTTGGGCTGCCAGGTGACAAAGTGTTGATTGAAATAAGGCTCTAGGCGGTTACTCGCTGGGATTAAGGTGCCTTGAATCAGAGCGGAGTACTCAATTGATTGGCGGGTGTGAGTGTGCAGTGCTTCAATTTCATCGCGAATGTTTTCAAGTTCAGTAATATCGTTGAACACAACTGTGTAAAGTTCAGCGCTTTCGAAGGTGAAGCGGTCGATACTGATGCTGAAGATGTAATTTTTGTCATCCTTGTGGATGTCGATTTTATGAATCTGGTCGCGGTTGAGGTAGATGTGGTTGAGCCACTCTTCATCCTCGACTTTCTCGCGCAGGTCGATATAGCCTTGAGGCTCTTCGACAATGTCGTCGTCATCGAATAGCAGCGGTTCATTGTCCAAGCCGAAGAAGTCCAAGCAAGAGCGGTTGGTTGTGATGACGCTCTTGCCGTCACTGGTGATAATAATGCTCTCTTGCGAGTCCATAATAGAGTTCACCAGCTGTTTCTCTTTTACCAGCTTCTTCGTTCTGTCATCGACCTGTAACTCGAGGTTGCGCTTGTGCTCATTGAGTTCTTTGAGCTGATTGAATATTTTCTGCTCCATGATACTCAGTACATCAACCAGCGGTTTGAACTCTTTATAAGGGGTCTCCAATGTGGTCATGCTATTGCCGCTGCCAAAGTTCTGGCTACTCGCAATGAGCGAGTCCAGCGGTTTTTTTAACAGGGTTTCAAAGACGAACAGACACAGAGTGATGATGGTGGTCAGGGTGATTAACAAGATCACAATATTACTAAAGAGAATATTATTGAGGTTGGCGTCCAGTGCATTCTTGGAGAAGGCAATTTTGATCTGGCCGATGGTGGTGTCTTCTTTGATAATTGCCGCTTGAGTGAAGTTAATGTTGTCGTCGTAAATATCGCTCTTATAAGTCAGTAGCGGCTCGTCGTATTCATCATAGATTTCTAAGAAAACGAGGCTCTCGTCTTCGGTGAAGTTGTTGGCACTGGTTTGCAGCGCCGGCAGGTTAATATTCCACACCGGCTGTACCAACGTCCCCAAAAGCTGGTTGATGGTCGCGACATTCTTTTCTTCAAAGTGCTGAAGGGCCTGATCTTTATTGAGGTTGTATACGAACAGGTTGGCAAGTAGCGAGACGAAGGAAACCCCTATGATCAAAATCAGAGAAAGCTGTTGCGAAAGAGATTTGCCTTTTGAGTGTGGACGCACAGTAGAACTCCGCCGGTAGTCCTCTGACATGGGTGCAGAGGGATGAACAGTTTTCGATAAATCTGTGAAATACAATATAAATAGCGCGTTTACCGAAATGAGTGACTGGCTTAAGTATAGTCAATATTGTGAATAATCAATGTATGAGTAAGAAAATCTCACACATTTTTACAGGCAGATAAGAGGCGGGTGTTTAGATGCGCGTCCTTGGCAAGGACGCGCGAGTGGGCCATGTGTTGGCCGAGGCTTTAAAGAATTAAATATTGCGCTCTTTGCTGATCAGCCAGCGCGAACCGACTTTTTTCAGGGTAAGGCGTTTGTTAGTTTGGTCTTTGTAAGTGTCAGCGCTATAGCTTTGGTGGAAAGTTACGTCGACCTGAGAGCTACTGATTTTCTTAGTCGAAATCTTAGCAAGCTTGATCTTGATAAAGGAGGGGCGGGTCAAACGTGAGGTACGTGTTTCTCGCCACTGCTTATGTGAAACGCCGGCCTTGGGGGTATAACCTTCGATGTACGAACCTAGATAGGCGTTGACGTTCTGTGAGCTCCATGTCCAGCTCCAGCGTTTGACAGCTTTCACGGCAGCAGTTGTTGCGCTGTCTGCTGTTTTCACGGCCGTGGGTTTTGGCTTAGGGGTTGGCTTTTTATCAAGTCGCACTACGCTCGCAGTACTCTTAGCAGGTTTAGTCGCAGGTTTCAGCTTAACTTCTTTGACCGGCTTCGCAGGTGCGGGATCTTCTAGCTTTGGCAGCGCGAGGGCAATACTGGTACCACCGCTAACAGGCTTTGCTGGCTGCTCAGCCTTAGCAGGGGCCGCAGGCTTAGGCTTGGCCGCAGCAGGCGGTGCTGAGGCGACAACTGCTTTGGCAGGAGCAGGCTTTGGGTTACTTGCCGGAGGGGCTGCGACGGCCGCAACGCTTGCGCTCAGGCTAGTACTTGCCACGACAGGCAAAGTGGGGGAGGCGGTGCGTCGCAATACGACGAGCTGCGGAGTTATCTTGCTGCTCGCATCTAGATCTAGTGCTCTGTTGTAGGCGAGAGAGGCGACCGATGCATAAACCTCACGCAGGTTTTCATTGACCTGGGCGTAGCTTGGGTGCGTACTGAATGCGAGTAGCAGTGTTTCTATCGCCTTGCCGTAATCGCCGCGGTTGGAGTAGATCACAGCTAAGTTGTTGTATAGCTCAGGGGATGTCGGGTGACGTGAAATCGAGTTGCGCAGCAGCGCTTCGGCTTCCTGGGGACGCCCCATATTAATCAGTACTAAGCCCTTGGTTAGTTCAGCTTCTAAATTCTCTGGGTTGTCGGCCAAAAAGCTGTTGACCGACGCCAGGGCACCGCGGTGATCGCCCTGCTGTGTCATGCGCTCAATGCGCACAAGTCCCGGGTTAGTGGCGGCGGGGTTGCGCACTGTCATTGCCGCGCTCGGGTTGCCAGGTGAGTTGGCCGCTTCAGGGTTCTCTTTAATCGTTTTGAGCCACGATTTAATATCTGAAAGCTTGGAGTTCATCCAGGCCTCAGTGTTGGGGTTTTCGACACTGGCACCGTTGAGTGCGAGAGCCGGAGCCTGTTCAGCACAGCTGTACTGGCTGTTTTTACCACCGTTTTGACAAAACTCTTGTGCCGGGGTAGGCGCGTCTAATTTACTGGCACTACATCCTGTAGCAAGGGTGGCCGCGATGAGTGCAGCAAGCTTAGTTCGCTTTATATCCATGAAAGAAGGTTCTTTGTCCGTATAGTTATGGGAGTTTCAAACGTCAAAATCTTACAAAATTGTCACTTTGAATACAATGTAAATTGTGACTATATGTGCAGTAAATAAGCGGGTTTACGGGGCATTTACCCGTGTTAGAACGGTGTGTTTTAGCGCGTTATTAAGGCGTAAATTGGAGTGTAAAGAGCGCCTTTAAGGCGCTCTGTATGAGAGTGATTACTGACGCTCTCGATCAATCGCACGGTAGGCGATATCGCTGCGGTAGAATGCACCTTCCCAAGACACCTTGGCAACTTCTGCATAGGCTGTTTGCTGTGCACTGGTCACTGTCTCACCGAGCGCTGCGACACACAGCACACGTCCACCTGCCGTTTTTATCTCGCCTTCGCTCAAGGTCGTGCCAGCGTGGAAGATTTTACTGTCTTCAGTGGACTGCGCAGGCAGTGCAATTACTGCACCTTTGGCGTAGCTATTGGGGTAGCCACCAGCGGCCATCACCACGCCGACGCTCGGGCGCGGATCCCACTGCGCGGTGGTCACATCCAGTTTTTTATCCAGTGATGCAAGGCACAGATCGACCAAGCTACTGCGTAAACGCAGCATGATAGGCTGAGTCTCAGGATCGCCGAAGCGGCAGTTAAACTCGATCACTTTAGGCTCGCCCTGAGCATTGATCATCAGACCTGCGTAGAGAAACCCTGTGTATTCGGCGCCTTCAGCTTTCATGCCGCGCACCGTTGGCATAATCACCTGCTCCATGATGCGCTGGTGGATAGTCTCATCCACTACAGGTGCTGGGGAGTATGCACCCATGCCACCGGTATTGGGGCCTGTGTCGCCATCGCCGACGCGCTTGTGATCTTGGCTGGTAGCCATAGGCAGCACATTGTCGCCATCGACCATTACGATGAAAGAGGCCTCTTCGCCTTCGAGGAATTCTTCGATCACGACTCTTGAGCCAGCTTCGCCAAAGGCATTGCCGGCCAGCATGTCGCGAATCGCAGCTTCAGCTTCATCGAGCGTCATCGCGACGATAACCCCTTTGCCGGCGGCTAGACCGTCGGCTTTCACCACAATTGGCGCACCCAGCTGCTGGGTGTAGGCAATTGCCGGTTCAACCTCGGTAAAGCTCTGATAGGCAGCGGTGGGGATGTTGTGACGCGCGAGGAAATCTTTGCTGAAAATCTTAGAGCCCTCGAGTTGCGCCGCCGCCGCTGTGGGGCCAAAAATCGGGAGTCCCGCCGCGCGAAAGTCATCCACGACACCGCCGACAAGGGGGGCTTCAGGGCCGACAATCGTGAGTGCCACCGCCTGGCTGCGGGCAAACTCGATCAGCGCTTGTGAGTCCATGATATCCAGCGCGACATTCTGCATTTTTGGCTCCTGCGCGGTGCCGCCATTGCCAGGTGCTACAAAGACTGTCTCGACATTGCTGTCTTTGGCAGCAGCCCACGCCAGTGCGTGTTCGCGGCCGCCAGAACCAATTACTAATACATTCATAACTCTCTCCTAATCAGTGGCGGAAGTGGCGCATGCCGGTGAATACCATTGCCATACCGGCTTCGTCAGCGGCGGCGATGACTTCGTCGTCGCGCATTGAGCCGCCAGGCTGAATGACAGCGCTGATACCGGCTTGCGCAGCGGCATCGATACCGTCGCGGAACGGGAAGAATGCATCGGAGGCCATTACAGAGCCTGCCACTTCCAAACCTTCATCAGAGGCTTTGATGCCGGCGATTTTAGCGCTGTAAACACGGCTCATTTGACCGGCGCCGATACCGATACTCTGACCGTTTTTGGCATAGACAATCGCGTTTGATTTCACAAATTTGGCCACTTTCCAGCAGAACAGTAAATCTTGAATTTGCGCGGGTGTGGGTTTGACCTTAGTGACGATTTGCAGATCGGACTCTGTAATGACGCCCATATCTCTGTCCTGCACTAACAGGCCGCCGCTGACGCGCTTGTAGTCGAGCGCGCTGGCTGGAGCGGTGAAAGCGCCGGTGGCCAGTGCGCGCACGTTCGGCTTGGCTGCCAGTACTTGCTGCGCCGCTTCTTCGATTGCCGGGGCGATAATCACCTCGACGAATTGGCGCTCGATAATGCTGCGCGCCGTTTCGGCATCCAGTGGGCGGTTAAAGGCAATGATGCCGCCAAACGCGGATGTTGGATCTGTCTGATAGGCCAGCTCGTAGGCTGTTGCAATGTCAGCACCTACCGCGACACCACAGGGGTTGGCGTGCTTGACGATCACACAGGCCGGCTGTTCGAAGCTCTTAACACACTCCAGTGCTGCATCGGTGTCGGCGACATTGTTGTACGACAGTGCTTTTCCTTGCAGTTGCTGTGCCGTGCCGATGCAGGCCTCTGTAATGTCGCGCTCGACATAAAACGCTGAACGCTGGTGGCTGTTTTCGCCGTAGCGCATGTCCTGGGCTTTGATGAACTGGCTGTTGAAGGTGCGCGAAAAAGCTTGGCTGTCGACAGGCTCGTCTTTGGAGTCAGCAGCAGTTGGCCCCTCGATGACGGACCCCAAGTAGTTGGCGATCATACCGTCGTAGGCGGCGGTGTGTTCAAAAGCTTGAATTGCCAAATCGAAGCGGTCCTGTAAGTTCAAACCGCCGTGAGCATCGAGTTGCTCGCAGATGTGGGTATAGCTGCTGGCATTGACCACAATCGCAACGTCTTTGTGGTTCTTGGCTGCAGAGCGCACCATAGTCGGTCCGCCGATATCGATGTTTTCAATGGCCAGTGGCAAATCGCAATCTTCGCGCTCAATGGTCTGCTTGAACGGGTACAGATTGACTACAACCATGTCGATCGGCTTGATGTCGTGCTCGTCCATCACGGCTTCATCGGTGCCGCGACGGCCCAAAATCCCACCGTGAATTTTGGGGTGCAGTGTTTTTACGCGTCCGTCCATCATCTCAGGGAAGCCTGTGTAGTCCGAAACTTCTACCGCTGGGATTGCGCTGTCTTTGAGCAGTTTATAGGTACCGCCAGTGGATAAAATTTCCACACCTTGTGCGTGTAGAGCGGCGGCGAATTCAACGATACCGGTTTTGTCTGAAACGCTGATCAGCGCTCTGCGGATGGGAGTGTAAGTTAGCTGTGCCATTGTGATGCCTTTATCTCCGAGTTTGATTTAGCGGTGGACGCCGTCAATGTATATCTGCCAGAAACACAAACAGCGCATAAAGCGCTGTTTGAAAGGGGTATTTAGAGTAGGCCGTACTCTTTCAACTTCTTGCGAAGCGTGCCGCGGTTCAGGCCTAGTAGCTCTGAAGCCTTGGTTTGATTGTCCTTGGTATACGCCATGACAGTCTCCAGCAGCGGTGCTTCGATTTCGGCCAGCACCATTTGGTAAACGTCGGTGACTGGCTGACCGTCAAGTTGTTTAAAATAGTTGTTCATGGAAACTTCAACGCTGTCTCTCAACGTTTGTCCCTGAGGGATCGTTGGGTTGTTATCTACAGGTGTAAAGCTTGGTTGTTGGGTGTTTAATGTGTTCACGTTGCTATGTTTCCAAAATAAATGTTAGGCGGCAGCTGTTGTTAGCTTGGCATTGACAAAATACTGCTCTATAGCTGCCAATTGTAAATCACAGGCGTCTAGTTTGTTAAAACTGGCGCGAAATCCCTTGCCATCTTGCAGAGATTGCAGGTACCAGCCGACGTGCTTGCGTGCGATACGCAGCCCTAAATAGTCGCCGTAAAACTGGTGCAGTGCTTTGACGTGACCGGTTAGGATTGACTTCACTTCATCAATCTTAATCTCGGGCAAGCGTTCACCAGTTTTGAGGTAGTGCTCAATTTCTCTAAAGATCCAGGGTCTGCCCTGTGCGCCCCTTCCCAGCATAACAGCCGCCGCTTTGGTGTTGCTCAGCACGTACTGAGCTTGTTCCACACTATTGATATCGCCGTTGGCAAACACCGGTATATCGATAGCCTCGACGACATCTGCGATGGTTTGATACTCCACCTCGCCTTTAAAGGCGCAGGCACGCGTGCGTCCGTGTACTGCCAGTGCTTGAATACCGCAATCCTCTGCCATACGCGCAATTGTTGGCGCATTGATAGAGTCTTTGTCCCAACCCGTTCTGATCTTCAATGTCACGGGAACCTCGACAGCAGCAGTGACTGCTTTGAGAATCTCATGCACCAGCGATTCGTCTTTGAGCAGCGCAGAGCCCGCCGCTTTAGAGCAGACCTTTTTAGCGGGGCAACCCATATTGATATCGATGATCTGCGCGCCACGCTGGACATTCATCTGCGCGGCGTGAGCTAGCATCTGGGCGTCACCGCCGGCGATTTGCACCGAGCGAGGCTCGATTTCATCGTCGTGGGTTAAGCGGAAGCTAGATTTGCGGGAGTTCCAGAGTTTAGTATCGCTGGTGACCATTTCCGAGACCACGAGCCCCGCGCCGAGCTGGCGACACAGACGCCTAAAAGGCTGGTCTGTAACGCCTGCCATTGGTGCCAGCACAACTTGGCTATCAATCTGGTAGGGACCGATGTGGAACATTGTCAACCTTAACTTCTACAATTCAAGCAACAGGAGTGAACCCAATTATCGGGCACTGATCCTGAGAAAGGGGGCGAATTCTACACATTTTTATACGCTTAGACTACGCTTTTTTTGGTTGTTTTTTAACCAAAAAATACTTGACCTTTAAGACTAATTCCCATAGAGCTTCAGCGCAGTGGTACTTTTAAGTCCAGGCGGTAGTTCAGTGCCCGCTCGGCGGGCTTGAGAATGGCAAGGCGCGCATTCACAGAGGCGCCCGCAGCGAGTTTTATAGCCTTAGGCGTCGCACTGAGGTAATGGTGCGCAGCGAAGCGACGGCGCGCAGTGACATTGCCTTGCAGGTCGCTGAAGATCAATTCAACATCTGGCGCTTGCAGGGTAATAGCGCCCCTGTTGTGCAGCTCAAAACTGACCAGCAGGCTATCTTGGTATTCGCGGTGGTCGACAATCTTAAGTGCGAGTTGCTCTAGCTGTTCGAGCTGCCAGACATCGTTGCCCAACCAGCGCTGTGCCGCGCTGTAAGCAGGGGCGAGTACACTGTACTGCGACCAGCTAGCGCGGTTGAAGTATCCCAGTTGGACGATAATAGTGCCACTTAATAGTACGCACAGCAAATAGGCAAACACCGGACGTCTTTGGGGTGTGGCAACAGGTGTGGGTGTAGCTTGTAGTGTGGGGATCGCGTGAGCGGGTTTAGCGCGGCGCGTTTGAGGGCGCTCGTGTGTCTCGTGTAAGGCTTGCTTTAGTGCGTGTTGATGCGCCAAAAAAATGCTGTTGCACTGACCGCATTTAACCCGCCCAGCCGCGATTGGGAACGCCTGGGGATCAACCCTGCGCTGCCGGCCACAATTGGGGCAGGCGCACAAAAAGGGGCGTTCGACCTTACTTGGCATTTACCGGCGTCTACCTGTGACGCGGATCCAGCCATCTAGCGTCACCACAGGGTCGAGCTCAAACCACTGCGTATAAGTGTCGACAATGTCGTGGGTCTGCTCTTCGAGGATACCGGAGAGTGCGAGTAAACCACCTGGGAGCGTGCGTTCAGCGAGAGCAGGGGCCAGTTCTATCAGCGGGCCTGAGAGAATGTTAGCCACCAGGATGTCACTTTGATGCGCAGGTGCCTGCTCCGGTAGGTAAGCGCTGAGTTTGTCACTGGATATCTTGTTGCGCGCTAAGTTGTCGCCAGTGGCTTGTAAGGCTTGTACATCAATGTCTACCGCCAGTACGCTTTGCGCGCCAAGTAAGAGTGCGGCAACAC
>JBMZCU010000065.1:0-12226 GCA_049613705.1 Pseudomonadales bacterium
ATGATTTATTTTACGCCGCATCGTCGAAAAAATACCGCTACAGGTCGTTTATAGACATCTTTCAGCAAACACTTTGCGACACTATCGCATTATGGAAGCGGTGATTGAGCCCTCAAAATTTTCCCTGTGGACTCGCGCGTACTTCCCCCTTTATAACAAGATGAAAAATAGGACTTGCGAAGATCGGCACCGCCGCACACATCGGATAAATGTGTGAATTCGCCCGCAGGTTCACCCATAACGATAAAACACGAAGGGCACTACCGTGAACGAACACGACCTAATCAATATGAAGTACTCTAGCTACGAGCAAGCGCGCAGTGAAATGTATCGCCTGCTAGCTTCTCGCGAAGGCAATTTATCGCTGCCACAGCCCCTGTACAACGACCCGCACATGTTTCGTGCGGACATGGAGGAAATCTTCCTAAAAGAGTGGCTCTTCGTGGGCATGAGTTGTGAGTTACCTGACAAGGGTAATTACATCACGGTGGAAGTGGGCCAAAACTCTGTGCTCATCGTGCGCGATGGCGATGGCAGCATCAACGCTTTCCACAACGTCTGTCGCCACCGCGGCTCTCGCGTGTGCAACGACAAGAAAGGCAAAGTGGCCAACTTAGTTTGCCCTTACCACCAGTGGACATTTGATCTCAAGGGGACACTGCTCTTTGCCGGCACCGAAATGGGTGACAACTTCGACATGAAGAAGCACGGCCTCAAGCGCGCACACTGCGAAGTCGCCGGCGGCTTTATCTTCATTTGTCTCGCCCCTGGCGAAGCACCGGACATCGCGCCGCTCAAAGCGACCTTAGATGAGTACATGGAACCCTACCAAATGGAGAACGCCAAGGTAGCGGTTGAAGTAACCATCGAAGAAGATGCGAACTGGAAACTGGTCATTGAAAACAACCGTGAGTGCTACCACTGCAACGGTTCACACCCAGAGCTGCTGGGCAGCTTGCTAGAATGGGATGATACCAACGATCCACGCGCGACACCTGAATTCCTCGCCCACTACGCCAAACAGGCGCAGGCGTGGGACGCCGAGGGCATCCCGCACAAGCACGTGTCCTACGGATTGAAGAACCGCATCGTACGTATGCCTCTCAAAGAGGGTACTAAGGTCATGACAATGGACGGTGAGCTGGCTGTATCAAAGCTCATGGGCCGTATCAAGAACCCGGAACTGGGCTCTATGCGTATCCTGCACCTACCAAACTCGTGGAACCACATGCAGAGCGATCACTGCGTAGTCTTCCAAGTGCTACCGCTGTCTGCACAAAAAACCTTAGTGACCACTAAGTGGCTGGTACACAAAGATGCCGTAGAAGGTGTCGACTACGACATCGCCAACCTGCGTAAAGTGTGGGACGAAACCAACATGCAAGACAGAACACTGGCCGAGCGCAACCAAATCGGCATCAACTCTGTCGGCTACGAGCCAGGCCCCTACTCGGAAACTTACGAGTTCGGCGTGATTAACTTCGTCGATTGGTACAGCGAAACTGTGCGCAAAAACATGAAGTAAATGACAACTGCGGGGCGTGCACTGCGCCCCGCTCTGCCCCTGCTTTTCGACCGACTATTGATGTAGGGCAAACTCCCGCCAACTAAGTACTGCTTTTTCAAGCCAGACTTGATTTAATCGCACCTTCTCAAAAACTGCATATTTTTTACCGCATAATCGAGCGCAATTACTGTTTCGTTCAGCTAGTGTGATCTATCTTCTCAGCCTGCATTCGTAACAGCTAAATAAATTTGGATTTTCATGGACTTAAAGGCAAACGCCAGACAGCTTCTGCGCTATCAAGTGCTGGGCATGATGGCGATATTGATACTTTTGATCATCGGCGTCTTCGGCTACTTTCTGCTGCACGACTCCATGTTGTACAACTCCAAACTGGTCAATTTGCGCGAGCAAGTACAGCAACAGCAGCGAGAGCAACTGCGCACTGAGCTAAACGCTGCCAAAGAGTATATCGCGCACATGGAGAGCGCCGCCCAGTCCGAACTCAAGCTGCAGAGCAAAGCGCAAGTCGAGCAGGCTCACACTATTGCCAGCGCACTCTACGAGCAAAACCGCGACAGCAAGAGCGATGCGCAAATTCTGCACCTGATCGCTGAAACACTGCGCCCACTGCGCTTTTTCAGTGACCGCGGCTACTTTTTTATCAACCGCATGGACGGCACCAACTTACTGCTGCCGCCCAACCCCGCGCTAGAGGGAGTAAATCTCTACGACTTCCAGGACGATGCGGGTAACTACACTACGCGTAACATCATTAAATCAGTGCAAGGTAGCCAGGGCGCGGGCTACTCGCGCTACCGCTGGAAGAGCCCTACTGCAAAAGCCGAATTCAACGACAAAATCACCTATGCCAAGTACTTTGCACCGCTGGATATCTTAATCGGCACCGGTGACTACGTTTACAGTTTCGAACAGGATTTACGCACCAAGGCGCTGGAGCGCCTGTCGCTGATTCACTTTGGCGATAGCGGTTCGATTTCAGTGCTGGATACTCAAGGCAACCTACTGCTCAGTCCCTACTATGATCAGCCGCAGAGTCTAGCGCAACTCGAGCCGGCCAATCGCCGTACCAACTACACACAACTGCTGGATTTCGCTGCCAGCGGCGGTGGTTTTTTACAGCTTAACTGGCAGTCTCCACTGGCCGGTAAAATGATCGAAAAGCTCTCGCTGGTAGAAACCCTCCCCGAGCTAAACTGGGTGATTATTTCCGACGCCAACCAAGAGAGCTTTCAGCGCCTCTTTCAACGCCAGCGCGAAAGCGCTGAAGACACTGCACGCCAAGAACTCCTCATTTTGTTTTTCGCGCTCTTGATCACCGCCCTGTTTGCCAGTGCGATGACAGTGGTCTACAGCCGCTGGTTTAAAAAGCTCTTTGTCCACTACCAGCACAACATCCAGCAGCAGCAACTGCGCCTGCGCGCCAACAGCCAGCAACTGCAAATTGCCGCCAGGGTATTTGAGACCGCTAGCGAAGGTATTTTAGTCACCAACCCACAGGGTGAGATTATCGCCGTCAACCCCGCCTGCTGTGAAACCACAGGCTACTCGGAGCAAGAATTGCTAGGGCGCAACCCTTCACTGCTCTCCTCCGGCCAGCAAGGTGAAAACTTCTACCAGACAATGTGGCAACAGATTAACAGTACCGGGCAGTGGAAAGGTGAGCTCTACAACAAACGCAAGAGCGGAGAGGTCTACCCTGAATGGCTCTCTATCTCAGTGAGCAAGGATGAGCAGGGGCAAGTAACCAACTACATCGCCACCTTCTCCGATGTCTCTGCGCGCAAAGAGGCCGAGCGCCGCCTGCGCTACCTCGCAGACTACGACCCGCTGACCGAGCTGGCCAACCGCCGCTTGCTCTCCGACCGCGTCGAAGAAGCCATCGGTGTGTGCCAGCGCGACCCCGAACAGCATTTGGCCATTTTGTTTATCGACTTAGACCGCTTTAAAAACATCAATGACTCACTCGGCCACAGTATTGGGGACAAGGTACTGCAGAGCACCGCACAGCGCTTGCTCAGCACTGTGCGCAGCGCCGATACGGTGTGTCGTCTGGGCGGTGATGAGTTCATCATCCTGATCAATCACGAAAAAGCGATGAGCGCTGCGGCTAGGCTCTCTAACCGCATCATCAAAGCGCTCGCCGACCCACTGCAAGTTGACAACTTCGACCTCGTTGTGACCCCGAGTATCGGCATTGCGACCTATCCGCAGAACGGTGAAGATTTCGATACACTTCTGAAAAATGCCGACGCCGCGCTTTACCACGCCAAAAGCCAGGGGCGTAACAACTTCCAGTTTTTCACCCAAGACATGAACCTCAAAGCGTCGCAAAAACTTTCCATCGAGCAGGGACTGCGCGAGGCGCTGCTGCACTCGCAATTTGAAGTTCACTACCAGGGGCAATACAGCCTAGACAGCAACGAGCTCTGCGGCCTGGAAGCCCTGCTGCGCTGGAAGAGCCCTACACAGGGCTATATCCCTCCGGATATATTCATTCCCATCGCCGAGGAGACCGGGATTATCCTACCTCTGGGCCAGTGGGTACTCGAAGAAGTGTGTGCCCAGGCGATGCGCTGGCAAGCAGCCGGTTTTATCCCTGTGCCTGTCGCCGTTAACGTCTCTAGCCACCAGTTTAACGAGCTCCTCGTCGACAGTGTGTGTGAGGTGCTAGCGCGCACCGGGCTAGATCCACAGTGGTTGGTACTTGAAATCACCGAGAGCGCACTGATGAAAAACCCCGTGCTCAGCACCAAGGCGCTTGAGTCTCTGCAGCAACACGGCATTAAGATAGCGCTCGACGATTTTGGCACCGGTTACTCCAGCTTGGCCTACCTCAAGCAGTTTCCTATCGATAAACTCAAGATCGACCGCGCTTTCATCGACGGTCTACCCGATGATCAAGACGATCTGGCGATCACCCGCTCTATCCTCGATGTGGCGCGTAACTTGAATATGTTAACGATTGCCGAAGGTGTAGAGACAGACAACCAGTACGACTTTTTACGCCAGGCAGGTTGCCAGCAGATGCAGGGCTATTATAAAGCTAAGCCGCTGCCGATAGATGCACTGGAGCGCCAAGTACTGCAACGTACGCTAGCAGAACCACTGCGCGCGCAAGCCATGCCCGCTTAACAGACAATGATCCAATGCCCAGCTATACACTAGCGCCCAACAGCGGCGCTAGCTGACTATTAAGAAGAGTGACAGTGCTGAGCAGTACCGTCACGTGTCCATTTAGCGCCTTTTCAACAACGCTTGATAAACCGGTAGAGGCGGCATTTATACATACGTATAACTGACCCATTATTCCGATATTCATTTTCGCTAAATCTGCTCAGCTTTTAAAATAAACCAAATATTAACAATGAGTTATTTCTATTTTAAAAGCCCGGTAAATGATTGCTAGGCACCGCACAAAAAGGTAACTTATGCTCTCCTGTTGCTGTTGTTGAGCGTCATGAGCTTACCGCCCCAAGCCAAATCTCTACTGAGATATCAATTCATTGGTATGATCGCGATCGTAATTTTTACGATCGTCGGCGTGTTCGGCTACTTTTTGCTCAGCGACAACCTAGCGTATAAACAGCAGTTGCAACGCTTGAACATGGAGATCGAGCAGCAGCAAAAGCTGCAAATACGCGCCGAAGTCAAACGCGCGCGCGAGTATATCGATCACATTGGCAACACGGCAAAACTGCAGCTTGAACAACAATCGCGCGATGCCGTAGAGCGCGCCCACGCGATTGCCAACAGCATCTATCAGCAGCAGCGCGATAACACCCCTGCCGCCGAGATTCAGCAAAATATCAAAGCGGCACTGCGCAACGTGCGCTTCTTTAATGGCCGCGGCTATCACTTTATTCTCACCCGATCAGCTAAAACTGTGATGCTGCCTCCAGTACCCAAAATGGAAACTCTGCCGCAAGAGGAGTACCCCGCGGCTTCAAAAGAGAGCTTGGCTCTGCTGGTCGAATCGGTGAACAATCCCCAGGGCGAAGGGTTTTCCAGTTACTTCTGGTACAGTCCGACGAAAACGGGCACCCTGCTCGAGAAGATCAGCTTCTCAAAGGTGTTCGCCCCTTTTAATTGGATCATAGGTACCGGCGACTACCTCTATAGTTTCGAGCAAGACCTCAAAGACCAAGCCCTACAGCGTTTACGCCTCCTCAACTCCAACCCCAACACTTTCATCTCCATTCTCAATAGCCAGGGCCAAGTACTCAGCCAATCGGCGCCCAGCGGCGATACACTGAGCGACGATAAGCGCAATCGGATTTTAGACTTTGTGCGCCGCGGCGGTGGTTTTATGCCGCGGGTACAATCAACTGTGAAAGCGGAACACACCAGTATCACGCTGGTCGAGAGTATTCAGCACTACGACTGGGTTTTGGTGGTTGAAGTCTACCCTGAGAAAATCAAGCAACTGCTCGATGCCCAGCGCCAGCAAATAGAGCGCGCTGCCAAGGACAGCCTCTACTTGATGCTGGTTGTACTGCTGGTCACGCTGGTATTAACGGCCCTTGCCAGTACTTTGTTCAGCCGCCGCTATCGCCAACTGTTTCAGCGCTACCAAGAAGACATCGATAGCCAGCATATAGAGCTCGAGCGCAATGCCTATCAGCTGCAAATCGCCGCTCAGGTGTTTCAATCCGCCAATGAGGGCATACTGGTCACCGACCCTGCGCGCAACATCATCGCCGTGAATCCCGCCTGTATTCAAACCACCGGCTACAGCGAGCAGGAGCTGCTGGGCAAAAACCCTTCCATGCTCTCTTCAGAACATCAAGACAATAAGTTCTACGAGGAGATGTGGGACAAAATAAACCGCCATGGGCAGTGGAAGGGTGAGCTGTGGAATCAGCGCAAGAATGGCGAGATCTACCCCGAGTGGCTCTCGATTTCCTCAAGCGTTGACGAGCACGGTCAAGTGGTCAACTACGTCGCCACTTTCTCAGATGTCAGCGAGCGCAAAAAGAACGAGCAGCGCCTGCGCTACCTGGCCGACTACGACCCGCTCACAGAGCTGGCCAACCGTCGCCTGCTGGCCGATCGGGTGCACGAGGTGATCAGCTTCTGCCAACGCAATCAGCAGCAGCAATTCGCACTGATGCTGATCGACCTCGACCGCTTTAAAAACATCAACGACTCACTGGGCCACAACATCGGCGACCGAGTACTGCAACAAATTGCCAAGCGCCTCTCTGCCACCGTGCGCGCCAGCGATACCATCAGCCGCCTGGGCGGCGATGAGTTCATCATCTTGGTCAATCACCACAAGGCAGAAACCGCCTCCGCACGTCTGGCGGGCCGTATCTTGCGTGAGTTAAGCCACCCTCTTCACATTGAAGATCACGACTTAGTTGTTACCCCCAGTATCGGTATTGCGCTCTACCCTGATAACGGTGAAGGTTTCGATAGCTTGCTGAAGAACGCCGATGCAGCACTGCACCACGCCAAAGCGCAGGGGCGCAACAACTACCAGTACTTTACCGATGACATGAACGACCGCGCCTCGCAGAAATTAAGTATAGAACGCGGCCTGCGCCAGGCGCTCAACAACCGTGAGTTCGAACTCTACTACCAAGCGCAGTACGAGTTGGGCAGCGGTAAGCTGTGTGGCTGCGAAGCGCTGCTGCGCTGGCGAAACCCGCAAGAGGGCATGATAGCCCCTGATATTTTCATTCCCGTTGCTGAAGAGACTGGGTTAATCCGCCCTATCGGCCAATGGGTACTCGAGCAAGCCTGTAAGCAGGCCAAGCGCTGGCAGGAACAGGGCATTCCCCCTATCGCGATCGCTGTAAATTTCTCCAGTTATCAATTTCGCAAAGATATTGTGCAATCTATTGTACAGTGCACTGAAACCATAGGATTAGACCCGCACTGGCTGGTGATAGAAGTCACTGAAAGCGCATTGATGCAAGATCCCAACTTCACCCGCCAAGCATTGAGTGAACTGCGCGAGCGCGGTTTTAAAATCGCCCTGGACGATTTCGGCACCGGTTACTCCAGCCTGGCTTACCTCAAGCGTTTCCCGATCGACAAGCTTAAGATAGATCGCACCTTTATCGACGGCCTGCCGCGCGATCAAGATGACAGTGTGATCACTCGCTCCATCATCGACGTGGCGCGCAACCTCAACATGACCACCATTGCAGAGGGCGTGGAAACCGACGAGCAACACGCTTTCCTCACGCAAATCGGCTGCCAGCAAATGCAGGGCTACCTCAAAGCTAAACCCCTGCCGGCTGAAACTTTTTACACGGATGTGCTGGCCGACACCGCTAGCAGCTAGTCGGCGATACCCATAGCGCTTAGCAGTGCCAGTGCGGCACTGGCTCGCTATCTAGCAATGCCCGCAGATACGCCAGCGCACGCGCGTAGCTAGCATCATCGGCAATCCCCATCACAGAGAGGCGCACTTGTCTGCTCCCCTGCGCCTCTACGGCAAAAAAATCTCCTGCGCTGACACTCATTCCGCGCGCCGTCGCAGCACGGGTAAAGCTATCGGCGCGCCACGCCTGCGGCAGCGTCAGCCAGCAGCTGTAACTGCTTGCACCGCTGCTAAACTCAAGCCCGTGCAGCGCCTGCGCCAACAGCACTTGGCGGCGCTGCGCAATAGCGCGCTGGGTCTCGGCTAGCTCAAAGGCAGCTCCACTGCGGATAAGCTCAGTTGCGGCGGCAAAGGGCAGCGCTGCCGGCATCCAGTGAAGCGCCCGCAGGACATCGCAAAAACTCGCCATCTGCGCGCGCGGCACACTGAGAAAACCGCAGCGTATACCTGGACTAATCGCCTTGGATAAGCTGCTAATGTGAAAACTGCGCGAGGGCGCAAAATTGGCAACGGCAGGAAGTGGCTCGGCATCCAGGAAAGCGTAGATAGCGTCTTCGACCAGCCACAGCCCGCACTGCTCGACAACCCCCGCTAATTTCTGTCGGCGCTCCACACCCATAGTACAACCGGTTGGATTTTGCTGTGAGGGCACAAGGACAGCCATTTTTATCGGCTGCTCCTGGCAGCTCTGTGCCAGCGCTAGCGGGCACATCCCCTGTGTGTCAATATCGACGGCGACGGCGCGACGCTTCAAATGGCGTATGATCGCCAGCAACCCAGGATAGGTATAACGCTCTACGGCAATCGCATCTCCAGGTTTAGTGTAGTGCGTGATCAGCGCACTCAGCGCCTGCTGCGCACCGCCGCAGAGCAACATTTCACGCTCTAGGGACGCCAGCCCGTAATGCTGGCTCCACTGTGCAGCCGCAGCGCGGTGCTCAGCACTGCCGGTCTCTTCGCTATAACCAAAATTCTGACCGCGCTCGCGCGCCAGTGCAGCGCTAAATGCTTGCTGCAGCGGTTGTAAGTTGTGCGCCATACACGGCTGTAGAATCGATAAATTCCAATTGCCCTCGTCTGCGCCAATAACCTGTTGTAACCTGTCATCACGCACATAGCTACCGCGCCCGACAAACGACTCCACGCGATGCTGTTCCACCAGCAGTTGATAGGCTTTGGAGATAGTGACCGCAGTCGTGGAGAACTCCTTCGCCATGACACGGTGTGCCGGCAGCTTTGCACCGAGAGGATAATGCCCCTCGTCGATACGACGTGCAATTTCACTGGCGATTTGCTGATATTTAGCACGGCTCATTTACACTCTCTCTACTAGGGCTAAATAAGCCCATTTGTCACGGTGAATCTTTTGTAAAATTAAAAATTGACATATGTCATTCGTAAAAATAACATAGTTTTAAAATTACCTCTAGCGTGGAGAGCAAGACATGAGTACAACAGCAGCGTTTATCGGCCTTGGTGTAATGGGCTATCCGATGGCGGGCCACCTGCAGCGCAACGCTGTGGCGACGACCGTCTACAATCGCAGTGGTGAGAAGGCGCAACGCTGGGCCCAAGAACACGGCGGCCAAAGTGCCGCGACACCCGCCGAAGCGGCAGCAAAAGCCGATATCGTTTTTGTCTGTGTCGGCAATGACGATGACGTACGCAGCGTGGTCTACGGCGATGACGGGGTGCTCGCCTCACTCAAGCCAGGCGGTATTCTAGTCGATCACACCACAACATCAGCGACTCTCGCACTGGAGCTCGATAGCGCCTGCCGCGAGCGCGGCTGCCATTTTATCGACGCCCCGGTCTCCGGTGGCCAAGCCGGCGCTGAAAACGGCAAACTCACCGTTATGTGCGGTGGCCAGGCAGATATCTTCGCGCGCACTAAGCCCGTTATGGACAGCTATGCACAACAGGTACAACTGCTCGGAGAGGCTGGCCAGGGCCAGCGCTGCAAGATGGTCAACCAAATCTGTATTGCAGGTGTGCTGCAAGGTCTGAGCGAGGCGCTAAAACTGGCGCAGAGTGCCGGCCTGCCAATGGAGCAAGTGGTCGATACGCTCAAGCACGGTGCCGCGGGCTCCTGGCAGATGGAAAACCGCCTGATGACGATGGACCAGGACAAGTTCGACTTCGGCTTCGCCGTCGACTGGATGCGCAAGGACTTAGGCATCTGCCTAGAAGAGGCAGCGCGCCACGGCGTCGAGCTACCGCTGACTCGCGAAGTCGACGAGCGCTACGCCAAAGTGCAAGACATGGGGCTGGGCCGCATGGATACTTCCTCGCTGGTGAAGTCGCTCACGCAGTAGTGCACCACCTAACGCTAAAGGCCACTATCTCCTCCTAGATAGCGGCCTTTACTGATACAACAACACCTTAATAGCATGCAGCAACATTACTCGTTACTTACCACTTGCTGTAACCAAGCAATAAAGCACTCCATCAGCGGATCATCCCTGCGACGATCATGCTGCGCAAAATAGCCGCCCTGTGTACGCACACAGAACTGCGGTAGAGCAACTAACGCGCCACTATCGAGCAGCTCATCAACTAAATTCGCCCAGCCCAGCGCTACCCCCTGCCCCGCAATAGCCGCTTGCATCAATAGTGTGTAGTTATTAAAGCTGAGTACTGATTCGGTCGGCACGACTTGACTGCGCCGATGGCGAAACAAGTGCGGCCAATCCATCCAGCCAGCACCGGCTTCTGCGCCTAGAGTCAACAACGGCAATCCCGCCAGTGATTTATGACTCTTAACCTCGCCGCTGCGCGCCAGCAGTGCAGGACTGCACACCGGAAAGACGCACTCCTCAAACAGTGAGACGGCCTTAGCGGGCGCACTGCTGGCAAAGTGAATGGACACATCAATATCGTCCTCGAGCAAGGTCGACGGCCTCTGTGAGGTGACTATACGTACTTCGATATCCTCGTACTGACGCTGAAACTCCGGCAGGCGCGGCAGCAGCCAATAGGCGGCGAAAGCGAAATCCGTTGCGACATTTATGCGTGGCTTTCGGGTGTGGCGCTGCAAGTTTTCAATGCTCTTTTCTATGTCTAACAGACTGCCCTGTACCGTAGTGAAGAGCGCGTCACCCTCAGCTGTTAACAGCACCCCGCGATAGACCCGCTTGAAAAGTGTCAGCCCCAGCTCTCGCTCCAGCGCCCGCATCAACTGGCTGACAGCCGGCTGGGTCGAGCCGAGCTCGCGCGCCGCGGCGGTAAAGCTCAAGTGTCGCGCCGCCGCTTCGAACACTACTAAGCTATTTGCCGCCGGTAACACTCGCTTCAGTAACATAAGTTGAAATTATCCCATCTATCAATTTTTCCCCAGTTTACAGCGATTGAACAAAAGATAAATACTCACAGCTTATTCATGATAATAATTAAAGACGGAGCCTCTATGCCTGCACGCGCCCCCAATATTCTCTTCATCATGGCCGATCAGATGGCCGCCCCCGTACTCAAAACCTATGGCGGCAAAACCGCTAAAACGCCCCATTTAGATCGCCTAGCCAGTGAAGGCGTGGTTTTCGAGTCCGCCTACTGCAACAGCCCACTGTGTGCCCCTAGCCGCTACGTGCTGATGACAGGGCAGCTGCCGAGCAAGATAGGCGCCTACGACAACGCCGCCGAGTTCCCAGCGGATATCCCGACCTTCGCCCACTACCTGCGCCATACGGGCTATCGCACGGCACTCAGCGGCAAGATGCACTTCTGCGGCCCCGATCAGCTGCACGGCTTCGAGGAGCGCCTGACAACGGACATCTACCCCGCCGACTACGGCTGGTTCCCCGATTGGGAAAAGCCCGAGGAGCGCCCGACCTGGTATCACAACATGAGTTCAGTGACTGACGCTGGCCCCACTGTGCGCACAAACCAGCTGGACTTCGACGACGAGGTGGTCTTTCACGCCAAGCGCTACCTGTTCGACCGCGCCCGCGAAGGCGGCGAGCAACCGTTCTGTCTGACAGTGTCTATGACGCACCCCCACGATCCCTACGCTATCCCCGAGGAGTACTGGAACCGCTACGAGGACAGCGAGATAGAACTGCCCTCCTTCGAGCTGGACGCCAGCGAGCAAGACCCGCACTCCAAGCGCCTGCAACACGTCTATCAAATGGATAGATCCGAGATCAGCGATCAGCAGATTCGCAACGCGCGACGCGCCTACTACGGGGCCTGTAGCTATGTGGACGACAACATAGGCCAGCTGTTACAGGCGCTCAAAGACAGCGGCTTGGAGGACGACACTATAGTGGTCTTCTCGGGCGATCACGGCGACATGCTCGGCGAGCGCGGGCTGTGGTACAAGATGAGCTATTTCGAGTGGTCGGCACGAGTGCCTATGATAGTCCACGCTC
>JBMZCU010000066.1:0-12162 GCA_049613705.1 Pseudomonadales bacterium
TTAACAAGTAAGTGAAATACAGGATGAATCGATTAACGGCACGCTGCTAGGCTCTGTTGCGCGATCGCTGTGATTTGCTGCCAGTGCTGATTGTTGACCGATGAGCTAGGGGCTAGCCATGAGCCGCCGACGCACATGACATTATCAAGGGCTAAGTAGTGTTTGACGTTTTGCTCGCTCACACCGCCAGTAGGGCAAAATTTAATGTGTGCAAAAGGGCCAGCTAAAGCTTTGAGCATCGCGATAGAGCCCGCGGCCTCTGCAGGGAAGAATTTGAATCGGGTGTAGCCTAGATCTTGTGCTGTCATTAGCTCTGAAGCTGTTGCGATACCTGGTAGCAGTGGTGCCGGGCCCGAGAGCGCGTGTTCGAGTAGGCGCTGAGTCATACCGGGACTGATGACGAGAGAGGCTCCCGCCATCACTGCTGCATCGTATTGTTCACAATTGCTGATCGTGCCAGCGGCAACCGTCATCTGTGGCACGTGTTTTCGTATGGCTGCCATGGCATCAAGTGCGGCATGCGTACGCAGTGTCACTTCAATGATATCGATCCCACCTGCACTAAGAGCTTGAGCAAGAGGTACGGCGTCTTCAGCACGCTCAATGGCAACCACTGGGATGATAGGGGACTTGGCACAAAGAAGGTCGATGTGCGCAGTGTCTTGCTTGAGAGGGAGTGTCATGATCAAGGGCACCACGCTATGGTTAATTCTGAGGTTAGGAAGCGCTGAATGGGCATCTCTAATGAGGTATCGGCTTTGCATGCCTGGCGTAGCGTCGCCATTTTATCTTGCCCTTTAAGCTGCAAAAAAACATGTTCCGCTTGTTCTATGCACTCGGCGCTTAAGCTCATTCGCCAGTGCGCTGCACTCGTTGGCTCGACAGCAATATAGTTGTCCTGCGTGCTCAACCCTGCCTGTAGCTGGGTGCTACAAGGAAAGAGAGAGGCAGTGTGCCCATCGTTACCCATGCCTAGCATAAGCACATCAATAGGCAGAGTGACGGGCGTGTGCTGGTTTAAATATTCAGCGTGTTCGCTAGCGGTACGCACCGAGCTGTACAAAGGGGCAAAGGTCGCTTTCTTCGCTAAGTTTTGCAGCAAATGGTTTTCGACAAGTTGCTGGTTACTATCACAGTGATCGCTTGCTACCCAGCGCTCGTCAACTAGCGTGATTGTGATGCTTTCCCAGGGAAGGTTCTTTTCAGAGAGCTGCTGGAAAAACAGTGTTGGGGTGCTTCCACCGGAGACCGCTAATGTGGCTTGCCCTCTGCTGTCGACAGCGCGCTGTAGGATGTCGGCTACACATTGGCAAAGATAGGAGGCCTGTTCTTCGCTCGATGTATTTTGCTGGATTTTCAAATTTTCAATTGTAGGCATTTTAGTGTTCCGTATACCAGTTTCGCTTATCGCGGCGGATGATCATCGCTGCTTCAGTTGGACCCCAACTGCCAGCGGCGTAACTGTGCAGTTTGCTATTTGGGGATTGCCAGTGTTGCATGATGTTATCGCACCATTTCCAGGCGTGTTCAATTTCATCGCGGCGAACAAATAGGTACTGATTACCGCGCACAACTTCTAATAGCAGTCGTTCGTATGCATCGGGGATGCGCTTATCAGCATTGTTTAAGCTCATGTCTAGCTCAGTGGTTTGAATTTGAATGTCGCTCTCGATTCCGGGAGGTTTCGTCTGCACTTCAAGTGAAACCCCTTCATTGGGCTGCATACGTAAAATGAGCTTGTTGCTTGCCAGCTCTTTTTGGCGCGGATCAAAAATGTAATGTGGCTGTTGTTTGAAGTGGATAACAATCTGGGTCAGCTTCTCGCTTAAACGCTTCCCTGTACGCAAATAGAACGGAACGCCGGCCCAGCGCCAGTTTTGTATCTCTGCTTTAATGCAAACATATGTTTCGGTTGTACTCTTGCCGAGAGCGCCTTCTTCTTGGTTGTACCCTGGCAGTATGCGTTGTCCATCACTGCCATCGCTGTATTGGGCGCGAATGACGGTTTCGGCCTGTTCCTCTTCGGGAATAGGTTTCAGTTGCTTTAGGACTTTGACTTTTTGGTCGCGTATATTGTCAGCGCTTAAGTCATCAGGTGGGTCCATCGCGACAAGGCATAGAAGCTGTAATAAGTGGTTTTGAACCATGTCACGCATTTGGCCTGCGCCATCAAAATAACTCCAGCGACCTTCGATGCCGACCGATTCGGCGAGTGTGATTTCGACATGAGAGATATAGTTTTGATTCCACTGGGTACCGAAAATAGGGTTTGCAAAGCGCAGTGCCAGTAAGTTCTGAACAGTTTCCTTACCTAAGTAGTGATCAATGCGGTAGATTTCGGACTCATCGAAATAAAGACTGACAGCAGTATTAATATCGCTGGATGATGCTAAGTCATACCCTAAAGGCTTCTCTAGAATCACTCTTTTGGGGCCGAGTAAGCAATTTTTAGCATGGAGCATTTCCGAAATAGGACCGAAAAACTCAGCAGCTGTCGCATAGTAGAAAATACGCTGTTTTTCTGGCTCATCGGCCAACAGAGCGTAGAGTTTGGTATAGTCCTCTTCACAGCTGAAATCTAGTTGTAGATAGGTGATCTGTGCAAGGAGCGCCTCAATGTGTGCATCGGCTAAGCTGTGATCTGTAGCAAAGCGCTGTAAGTTACACTTGGTCTCTTCCCTAAATGCATTGGTGTCTTTATCTTGTCGTGCTAAGCAAATAATTCTACTGCCTAGGGGAAGTAACTTGTCAGCCTGAAGTGCCAGTAAAGAAGGCAGAAGTTTACGCTGCGAGAGATCGCCTAGCGCGCCAAAAAGTATAAAGTCAATTGCTGCTGAGTTCATATTGATTCTTGTAATTTAACTAGATTACGGAAAGATTCTATGCGGATAGCAAGGAATCGTCAATTTTTTATGTAATATTACTAGATTTAAATGTCGAGGTTCCATGCTTCTATGTTTATGCGGGAAAGTCGTCGCTACTTTCACGCTTATTTTAGTGTTGCATTATGACAGTGTGGTAAAATAACTACTCGTTTGAGTGCGGACTCTTGTTTGCACGTCACCATTTTGCAGGAGTTTGCCTTGTTAAATCAAATTCGCTTGCGCCGAGATCAGCTAAATAAGTCCGAGCGTAAAGTGGCTGATGTCATTTTGTTAAACCCTTCGATCGTCACGCAGTTGAGTATTGCTTCTCTGGCAAAGTCTGCGGGAGTGAGTGAGCCGACAGTTAATCGCTTTTGTCGCAGTTTTCAATCTAAGGGGTTTCCGGATTTTAAAATTCAGCTGGCGAAAAGCTTGGCCAGCGGCGCGCTGTTTGTAACCCGTAACGTAGAGCAAAGTGACACAACAGAGCAGTACGCAGATAAAATTTTCACCTCAACCATTGCAACCCTCGACTTAGCGCGCAAACAAATTGATGTGGCTATGTTGCAGACTGCTGTTGATTACTTATCCCAGGCTAAGCAGGTGTCGTTTTTTGGCTTGGGCGCTTCCGGTTCGGTTGCATTGGATGCGCAACACAAGTTTTTTCGCTTTAACTTGCCTGTCTCGGCTTACAATGATGTGCTGATGCAGCGTATGGTTGCATCTGCTTCACATACTGGTGATGTGATAGTCATCATCTCTTATACTGGGCGTACTAAGGAGCTTGTCGAAATAGCACAAATAGGCTGTGATGCTGGAGCGACGGTGATAGGTATTACCGCGCAAAACTCACCTTTGGCGAATGTTTGCCCTGTGGTAATCAACTTGCCGGAAGCGGAAGATACCGATGTGTATATGCCGATGACCTCACGTTTGACTCAGTTGACAGTATTAGATGTGCTGGCAACAGGGGTTACGCTGCGTCGCGGTGTTGGATTTCACAAGCATTTGGAAAAAATCAAACACAGTTTGCGGCCTACGCGTCACTGTGTCGATGGTGATGAAGAGCGGTAATAGAGGCGCCCATTGGGCGCCTGCTTAGCAGAATTACTTGATTGCGTCGCCGACGCGTACAATTTTCAGCGTGTTAGTGCCACCTTGTGCGTTGACGTAATCGCCTTTAGTGATGACGATTAGGTCACCCGTTTCAGCAACACCACGCTTTACAACTTCGTCGATCGCGCGCTGGTTTATCTCGCTAGCTTGCATTTCATTTGAATCAAAGGGAATGGTGTGTACATTGCGATACATCGCGACGCGAGACTGTGTGTCTTCGTTGCGTGAAAGCGCAAAAACGGGCAGCGAGGTGCGCAGGCGAGTAGCCTGGCGTGGGGTTGCTCCCGTCTCTGTCATGCAAATAATTGCTTTGACGCCTTCGAGGTGATTCGCTGTGTAAATAGCGGCCAAGGCAACTGTCTCATCGATGCGCTCGAAAGTTTCGTTCATGCGGTGCTTAGATTTTACAGCGTTGGGGTTCGATTCTGCTCCTAGGCAAATACGAGCCATTGCCTCTACCGCTTGAACAGGGTACTGACCGGCGGCTGTTTCAGCAGATAGCATAACGGCGTCAGTATGGTCGTAAACCGCATTGGCCACATCTGATACTTCGGCGCGTGTTGGCATTGGGCTACTGATCATGGACTCCATCATCTGTGTAGCTGTGATCACGACTTTATTCAAGCTGCGTGCGCGCTGGATGATGTTTTTTTGTACCCCAACGAGGGTGGCATCTCCAATTTCAACAGCGAGATCACCGCGGGCAACCATGACCACTTCAGACGCTCTGATAATGTTGTCCAGGATATCAGGGTCTGCGATGGTTTCTGCGCGTTCTATTTTGGCAACTAAGCCTGCACTGGAGCCTGCTTCATTAAGCAGCGTGCGCGCTTCGTGCATGTCATGTTCGTCACGTGGAAATGACACGGCAATATAGTCGGCATTGATTTCAGTGGCGACAATGATATCGGCTTTATCTTTTTCAGTTAGTGCTTTGGCAGAAAGTCCTCCACCTAGGCGGTTGATGCCTTTGTTGTTGGACAGTGGGCCGCCGGTAATGACTTTCGTACTGATGCTGTCGCGATTTACTGATTCAACTTCAAGTACGACGCGCCCGTCATCAAGTAGTAGGATGTCTCCTTTGCTTGAATCTGTAATCAGAGCAAGGTAATCGATACCTACGCAGTCTTGATTGCCATCTTCGTAGCCGACGTTGGAGCCGAGCACAAATTTATCGCCTTCGTTGAGTTCGACTTTTCCTTCTTTGAAGCGCGCAATGCGAATCTTTGGTCCTTGAAGGTCGGCGAGAATGGCGACGTGCAGGGCGTGCTTTTTAGCGACCTCGCGGATGATGCTGGCGCGCTGGCGGTGATCGTCAGCTTCGCCGTGAGAAAAATTGAGGCGCAGCACGTTTGCGCCGGCTAAGATAATGGCCTCAATCTCCTCAAAACTACTGGTGGCAGGTCCAAGGGTTGCGACGATCTTAGTGTGTCTAAGCATTGTAGGCTCTCTTAAGCTGGTGCGTTCATTAGGGCTACGGTGTTATCTAACATGCGGTTAGAGAATCCCCATTCGTTGTCATACCATGCCATTATCTTGACTTGACGACCACTGACCTTAGTCTGGGTGCTATCAAAAATCGAAGATAGTGGGTTGTGGTTAAAGTCTATAGAGACCAATGGAGCGCTATTATAACCGAGAACACTGGAGGTGCTAGCGGCGGTTTGCATTAGCGCGTTGATTTCTTCTACGCTGGTATCACGCTGTGCTATAAAATTTAGATCAACGACAGAGACATTGATTGTCGGTACTCGCATTGCCATGCCATCTATCTTGCCTTTAAGTGATGGGAGGACGAGTCCGACGGCTGCTGCAGCGCCGGTGCTGGTAGGAATCATTGACTGCGTTGCAGAGCGTGCGCGGTAAGGGTCGCTGTGGTACACATCTGAAAGGTTTTGATCGTTCGTGTAGGCGTGAATGGTTGTCATTAAGCCATTTTCAATGCCGATGTGTTGGTGTAGCACTTGGGCGACGGGGGCTAAGCAGTTGGTGGTGCACGAAGCATTCGAAATGATGGTGTCGCTCTGTTTTAGAACGTTGTCGTTAACGCCGTGTACGACGGTAGCATCAACTTCTTTGCCCGGTGCAGAGATAATGACTTTCTTTGCGCCTGCTTCTATGTGTGCTTGCGCTGCACTGCGCTGTGTGAACAAGCCTGTGCATTCATAAACAACATCTACATTGAGCGATGCCCAAGGTAAGTTTGCTGGGTTTCGTTCTGCCAGAGTAAGAACGCGATCGCCATTGATCGTCAGACTTTCGCTGTCGTGACTGACATCGCCTTTAAATGGGCCATGCACAGAATCATACTGAAATAGATGGGCATTCATTTTGGCCTCGCCCAAGTCGTTGATTGCAACTATTTGGATGTTTTCACGATGCTGTCCTTCGTATAGCGCTCTGAGTATGTTTCTGCCAATGCGTCCAAAGCCATTAATTGCTACGCGAATAGTCATGATTTTTGCTCCGTTGAATATGTTGTTTTTTCTAATATTACTCCTTTTTAGGTAAGATGGTAGTTAGAAATGCGTATTTTGTTGTAAAATTACAAGATAAAAGTTGTTTTTGATCAGTGTTTAAGATTATATACAGCCCGTATTCATGGATTGTTTAGTTTTTATTACGTAATTTTCTTTCATGTCCTACTTGGCTCTTGAGAGAGCCTGTGATTAGCTTTCATTTTTGAGGAAAAGATTATGCACCCTGAAGTCGAGCGCGTTACCCAGCGCATCATTGAACGCAGTCGATCTACGCGTGCACGTTATCTCGATGCTATGCAGCGTGCGCAGCAGCAGGGCGTTCATCGCGCTTCACTATCATGTGGAAATTTAGCTCACGGCTTTGCAGCGTGCGGTACCAGTGATAAGCAAGCCTTAAAATTGATGAATGCGGTGAATTTGGGGATTGTGACAGCTTATAACGACATGCTCTCTGCACATCAGCCCTATCAAGATTATCCACAACAAATAAAAGCGGCCGCAGCTGAACTTGGTAGCGTGGCGCAAGTGGCGGCTGGAGTGCCTGCAATGTGTGACGGTGTTACACAGGGGCAGCCAGGTATGGAGCTCAGCTTGTTTAGCCGTGATTTGATTGCGATGTCTAGTGCGGTCGGCCTCTCGCACAATATGTTTGATGCCGCGCTCTACTTGGGGGTGTGCGATAAAATTGTCCCAGGTTTATTGATTGGTGCGCTGCGCTTTGGTCACTTGCCTACAATTTTTGTTCCAGCGGGCCCCATGCCTAGCGGCCTGCCCAATAAAGAAAAGGCGAAAATACGTCAGCTATATGCTGAGGGTAAGGTTGATCGTGAAACTTTGCTCCAGTGCGAATCGGACTCTTACCACAGCGCGGGTACATGTACTTTCTATGGCACGGCTAATAGTAATCAATTAGTCGTCGAGATCATGGGGCTACACTTACCGGGAAGTTCTTTCGTAAATCCTGGTACGGCGCTGCGTGACGCATTGACACGTGAGGCAGGCAGACGTGCGATTGCGATGACAGCCCAAAATGGCACTTTTACACCTATGTATGAAGTGGTGAATGAACATAGCATCGTCAATGCAATAGTGGCGTTACTGGCAACAGGGGGGTCGACAAATCACACCATGCATATCGTTGCTTTTGCGCGGGCAGCGGGGATTGAAATCAATTGGGATGACTTTTCGGATCTTTCCGCTGTGGTGCCTTTGTTGGCCAAAATTTACCCAAATGGTCAGGCTGATATCAATCATTTTCAAGCGGCAGGAGGTACTTCAGTCCTTGTGAGAAACCTACTCCAAGCAGGTTTGCTTCACCGTGATGTCAAAACAGTTATGGGACATGGGTTGGAGCATTACACCAAGGAGCCTTTCTTGGAAAAAGGGGAGTTGGTGTGGAGAGAGTCACCGCTATCTTCGTTGGATGAGGAGGTTTTGACAGATGCTACCAAGCCTTTTAGTGCAGATGGTGGTGTTAAGCTGCTGCAGGGGAATTTAGGGCGCGCAGTTATAAAGGTGTCAGCAGTGGATGCCTCTCATCAGGTTGTCGAGGCGCCGGCTATTGTGTTTGAAGATCAAGATCAATTGGCTCAAGCATTTAAAAACGGTAGCTTAGAGCGGGATTTTGTTGCTGTAGTGCGCTTTCAGGGGCCAAAGGCTAATGGTATGCCGGAGTTACATAAGTTGACGCCCTATCTTGGCTCGCTTCAAGATCGCGGCTATAAAGTCGCGTTGGTCACTGATGGCAGGATGTCAGGTGCGTCCGGTAAGGTGCCCGCGGCAATTCATCTCTGGCCGGAGGCTTCTCAGGGAGGTCTGTTGGGCAAGGTGAAAAATGGGGATATTTTGAGCTTGAATGCCCTTAAAGGCGAGCTGAAGCTGATAGTTGGTGAGCAAGAGCTAGAGGCGAGGCAAAGTGTTACGTTTACTGGGCATTCTGTTGGTGCAGGAATGGGGCGAGAGTTTTTTGCGCCGATGCGAGCACAGGTAGGGCATGCAGAGCAGGGGGCGAGTATTTTTAATTATGAGTGTGCATGAGCGGTTTATCGTTGCTGATATAGGAGGCACCAATGCGCGTTTTGCCTGGGTAACAGCAGGTGAATTAGCATTGCAGGATATCACAGTTTACCCCTGTGCCGATTTTGAAAATTTTCCCCAGGCTTTTGCCTGTTATCGTGACGCTGTGGGTTTGCAGGATGTAAAGCGCGCGAGTATTTCTCTGGCGTGTCCTGTGGAGCAAGATTGGGTTGAGTTAACCAATAATCACTGGGTTTTTTCTAAGCAAACTGCGCAGCGAGAGTTGGGGTTAACGCAGCTTTATCTGCTAAATGATTTTGCTGCAATGGCCTATGGGATGCTGTGCCTTAAACCTGAAGAGAAGGTGTTGTTGCATGCAGGTAGTTCAAGTTTGATACAGGCTCCCTGCGCGGTTGTAGGTCCTGGAACGGGCTTGGGTGTTTCGGCATTAGTGCCGGTGGCTGAAGGAGGTTGGCATGCCGTTTCTACAGAGGGAGGGCATATTTCGTTTGCACCACAAGATGCATTAGAAATGAGCATCTTGAATGAGCTTTTCCAGCAATACCCTCGTGTATCAGTAGAGCGCTTGTTGTGCGGGGATGGTTTAGTTCAGCTCTACAACACTATGGCCAAAATTTTTGCGCTACCCGTCGTCTTTAAAAGTGCTGCAGAGATTACGACGGCTGCTAAATCTGGAGTGTGTGATTTCGCATTGCGAGTAGTGAATCAATTTTGTCGCATGTTAGGCAGTGTAGTTGGTGACATTGTCCTTGCACAGGGGGCGTGTGGTGGCGTGTTCTTGGCTGGAGGGATCTTACCGAGATTTCCTGAAATATTGCTAAATAGCGATTTTTCTAAGGCGATGTGCAATAAAGGTAGAATGAGTGATTATTTGTCTAAGGTTCCAGTCAATCTAGCGACCGCTGACCACCCAGGTTTATCAGGTGCAGCAGCTGCAGCAAAGTTTAAACTTACTGACTGATCGTTTATTGGTTGGCGGTGCATGAATCGGTATTATCCATTTGAGATAGGTATCGATTATTGCTCCAGCCCTTGGTCTCATTGTGTTCGATTAAGCACCAGTTTTTGATGCATTGTTTCATTACAATGCAGCTCGCGTTACTGGCAAGGCTGCCAAGCTTCTTGCTTTTATAGTGTTTTTGAGCGCGTATATTCAAGCGGTCATCGCTCGCGACATTGACTACACGGTAGAATGCTTGATTAGATTTTTGATTGACTATTTTGGGCGTGGGAGTTTGCGTTACGGGGGCTTGGCTTTTGGCAACAGATACGGGCTTATTGCAATAGTCTGTACGTTTTTGGATGGCGCTATTTTCTTTCAGTAACTGTTCGCTGATAGCGTGTTTGTTTCCCCTGTAATCGATAAGGCAAACACCTTGGTTGCAGTTATAGAGTTTAATGCACTGTGCAGCAATCGGCAGATTGGTTTTAGGAGTTTTGGTTTCGGGTAGTAATTGCAAGCTGCGAAGTGGAGACTGTGATGTGCTGTACAAAAATTGTAAGTTTCCGAGTTTATCTGCGCGTGCAAATACCTGTTCGAGCTGATGGGTAGATAAGTTAGTTAATGGCGCGCTTATACTATTTGAAGCGATTGCGTAAAAAAAGGCTGCTAAAAGGGTGTTGCGCAACATGACTTACCTCAAACATTGTAAATTATTAATTAGAATATCCCCGCGGAAAGTCCGCAGCCAATAGTGGCCCCCAGGCTTTTACAGTCTACTAAAAATTGCTCCTGCCACGGGCCGCGGCAAACTAATGCTGGCTGGATTAGGCTCCATTTTAAACCGCTGCAAATGCTATCTATTGCTCGTTTTGTGCCTGTGCCATCGTGTCCAGCACGGATGTAATAACAAAAAGATAGTCCTTGTTTGGCCTCTAAGCAAGGGTAGTAAATACGGTCGAAAAAATCTTTGAGTGCACCGCTCATATATCCCAGGTTCTCAGTCGTTCCCAGGATGATAGCATCACAGTTAAGTACGTCATCTGCGCAGGCGTTCAAAGGAGAAATTACGCGTATATCGATATCACCCTCACCGCCCTCGTCGGCACCTGTAACTAATGAGTTGAGCATTGACTGTGTGTTTTTCGAAGGAGCGTGAGAGATGATAAGCAGTGTTTTCATGTTGTTTTAATGGATATCTGTTATTTCAAAGTGCGGATTTTGGCCGATGCACTTACTGGATAGTTGAACGTGTTCGCCTAGATCCGCTTTTAAAATGGCTGCGCCCAGTGCCGTGTGTGGGGTGATAACTCTAATGAGGATATTGTTGTGCATGATGCTGGTTCCTCCTGCAATCGGGAGAATATAGTAGAAGTCGATGCGTTGCTTGTGACAAAGACTGACAATCGCGCCGATATAGGGCTTGTCCGTAGATGGCTGAATCGCAGAGGTTTGAATACGAGACTTTATCCACAAAATGTCTTTTGACAAGCTGTGAGCTCGACTGGACTGGCCTTGTGCTAAATAGGAGAGTTCTAGACCGAAGGTGTCATATTTATTTTCTGCACTGCTCTCACTGTGAGTGGCTCCATTTTTGGCAGTGTCGGCAGCACGTGCTGCTGTTTCGAGTTGCTCTTCAAGAATCGTCAGTAATTGGTAGTCTAGCTGGTGTTTATCTATCTCTAGCATGGGGGGCATCTCATTGCTTGAGGGGATGGTTGCCAGGCAGTTGCTGTTTAATCCAGAGCGCAAGTTTATGTTTCATGCCGTTGCCATCTTCTTTATCGCTAGGCAGGGGGATAATAAGCCTGTCCTGTACTAATAAGCGATAAATCGCTTCAACTTTGATGCTATCAGAGTCGCCTGGTTCAAACTTGCCTGCCCCTCGTTGCTGTAAATAGACACTGCCAACGCGTAAGGCTTCTCTCAGTAAGGGGGCTTCTTGTTTGAGTTGTGATTTCATTGCTACTCCCTGTAGTAAAGCCCGTCTTTCAAACCCATTCGAACAGTGCGTCGCTCATAGTTTGCAATATCAAGCTGCAAGGTTTCTATCTTACAATGGGCTGTTTGTTGTGATGGGGTTCATAAAGTAATGGTGAATTTCGCTTAGCATTACTACAATGTTGAAAATATTTTTAAGAGCTTTTAACTATGCATTATAGAATTATTCCTGTCACGGCTTTCGCTCAGAATTGTACATTGTTTTGGTGCGATTCTACTAAGTGCGCTGTGGTCGTAGATCCTGGCGGGGATCCTGACAAGCTGATTGAAAATATCGATGCACTTGAGCTTTCCATTGAAAGTGTAGTTTTGACTCATGGGCACTTGGATCACGTCGGGGCGAGCAAGGCGTTAAGTGCTTATTATAATGTTCCCATTATTGGGCCGCACGTGGCCGATAAATTTTGGATAGATGCACTTGATCAGCAGTGCCAAATGTTTGGTTTTCCACCAACAGAAAGCTTCTCACCAGATCGATGGCTGGAAGAGGGGGAAACCGTGAGTTTTGGTGATGAGCAGTTGGAAGTTTTGCATTGCCCTGGGCATACGCCAGGACATATTGTGCTCTTTAATAGGAAGGCGAAATTACTCCAAGTGGGAGATGTGCTGTTCCAGGGGTCTATTGGAAGAACGGATTTCCCCCACGGGGATCACTCTGCATTAGTCGCCTCGATTAAAAATAAATTGCTGCCATTGGGGGATGATGTGTCTTTTATCCCGGGAC
>JBMZCU010000067.1:0-12142 GCA_049613705.1 Pseudomonadales bacterium
GAATGATGGAGCGCGGCTACACTGAAAAACAGGTTCGGCTGCTCTCTGAATGGTATATCCGAGTACGTAAATCCCAGTAGTCTCATGTTGAGGACTACAGCGAGGAACCTTTAGCGCCAAACGGCAAACAACACTGCAATAGGGAACGGAATATGAGCTATATCATCGACCGTAGACTAAACAGTAAAAACAAAAGCACTGTGAATAGGCAGCGCTTTGTCGAGCGCTACCAAAAACAAATCAAACGCGCAGTTGATGAATCGCTAAAAAAGAAATCGATGGAGGATCTCAATCACGGCAGCGATATTACTATTGCGCGAGATCACACGCGAGAGCCTTTTTTACACCAAGGTAAGGGAGGGACACGTACTAAAGTTTTCCCTGGCAATAGGGAGTTCTGCACCGGTGATGAGTTTGAACGCCCGCAACAAGAAAGCGGCCAAGGCGCTGGTGAGGGGAGTGCGAGCAACCAGGGAGGGGGGGAAGATGAGTTTACCTTCCACATCTCGCAACAGGAGTTTCTCGATTTTATGTTCGAAGATCTCGAGCTGCCTTATCTGGTTAAAAAGCAGCTCAGCGCGACTACTAATTTTGAAACGCATCAGGCCGGATTTGTCAGCCACAGCTCTCCTGAAAAGCTACATCTCATTCGCTCAATGCGTGCAGCATATGCTAGGCGCATCGCGTTAGGCGGAAGAAACCGAGATCAGGTTTCGCAATTAAAGCAGCAGCTTTGGGCGCTTGAGGTAATGCCTCAAAGTGAAACTGATCCCGCTCAGATTGAGGCGCTGAGAAAGCAAATAAAGCTCCTTGCTAAAGACCGTAAACACATCCCCTTCTTAGATACTTTCGACTTGCGTTACCGCAATTATGTGAAGAAACCTATCCCCTCTACTAAAGCGGTAGTGATCTGTGTGATGGATGTTTCAGGTTCAATGACCCAATCAATCAAGGAGATGGCCAAACGCTTTTTTATTCTGCTCTACCTCTTCATTGAGCGCAGTTATAAAGAGACAGAACTTGTATTCGTTCGGCACCACACGCAAGCCAAAGAGGTTGATGAAGAAGAGTTTTTCTACTCGCGCGAAACTGGGGGGACCATCGTTTCCAGCGCACTTGAGCTAACTGCGGATATTATCTCTGAGCGCTACCCACAAGAGCAGTGGAATATCTATGTCGCACAAGCTTCGGACGGTGACAACTGGGACAACGATTCACTAAAGTGTTGCGAGATTATAGAAAAGCGTATTCTGCCGGCCATTCAATATTTTGCCTATGTCGAAATCACCGCCGCCAACCATCAGAACTTGTGGCACGAATACCAAAAGTTGCACAGCCAGCACTCTAAAACATTTGCTATGCAACATGTACGTGAAGCCGCTGATATCTACCCCGTTTTTCGCGAACTCTTCTCCAGTAAACTAGGAGAGCCCTCATGACAGCCAAGATAATTTCAGACAGCGCAGAGTGGACATTTTCGTTAATCGAACAATACGACCGCGAAATAGGGCGTATCGCCAAACAATTTGAATTGGATACTTACCCCAATCAAATAGAAGTCATAACCGCGGAACAAATGATGGATGCTTACGCCTCCACAGGTCTCCCCTTACACTACAATCACTGGTCGTATGGCAAACGCTTTTTAGACACCAGCCAAAGCTATCAGCGCGGTCGGATGGGGCTAGCCTACGAAATAGTCATTAACTCCAATCCCTGCATCGCCTATTTAATGGAGGAAAACACACTCACGATGCAAGCGCTGGTCATCGCTCACGCCTGCTATGGACACAACTCTTTTTTCAAAGGCAACTACCTGTTTAAGACCTGGACAGATGCCTCGTCAATCATTGACTATCTTCTTTTTGCCAAGAACTATATTGCAAAGTGCGAAGAACGCCACGGTGTTGCAGCAGTTGAACAGGTATTAGACTCTTGTCATGCGCTGATGAACCTCGGGGTCAATCGCTACATTCACCCGCCACGTCTTACACCCGAGCAAGAAAGTACGCGAATTGCCGAACGTGAAGAATATTTACAGCGCCACATCAATACCCTGTGGAACACCATACCCACAAAAGATACTGAGCAAACACAACAACCACCTCGCTTCCCATCGGAGCCGGAGGAAAATTTACTGTATTTCATCGAGAAGAACGCGCCACTTTTAGAGCCCTGGCAGCGAGAGATAATACGTATTGTGCGCAAGCTCTCCCAGTACTTCTATCCGCAGAAACAAACGCAGGTGATGAACGAGGGCTGGGCCTGTTTCTGGCACTACACCCTGCTCTATCAGATGTATGACCAAGGCCTGGTCAACGACGGGTTTATGCTGGAGTTTTTACACGCCCACAGCAGCGTAATTGCTCAGCCAAGTTACGACAGCCCCTATTTTTCGGGAATTAACCCTTATACACTGGGCTTTAAAATGATGATGGATATCAAGCGTATCTGTCAAACACCGACTGCAGAAGACAGATACTGGTTTGCAGATATCGCCGGTAAACCCTGGTTAGAAACGCTGCACTTTGCCATGCAAAATTACAAAGATGAAAGTTTCATTCAGCAGTTTTTATCGCCGCATTTAATGCGCGAACTAAAACTGTTCTCCATTGTTGATAATGCACTTAAGCCGACACTTAAGGTCTCAGCCATTCACGACGAACAAGGTTATCGCGCGGTGCGCAGTGACTTAGCAGCCCAGTACAATCTGGGAAATCTAGAGCCCAATATACAAGTCTACAATGTCGACGTACGTGGCGATCGCTCGCTCACACTTCGCCACTATGTACACAACGCACGTCCGCTCGGTGATTCGACAGCTGAAGTATTACAACATGTACACAACCTCTGGGGCTTTGATGTCGTACTCGAGTCAGTCGGCTCCCACGGCGAACGGCTCAAACGCTACAGTTTTCCAGAGCGAGAGCCAGCCTAAAGCCGTTGTTGCTCTATCTTTTACACCCTATGCATTGCCCCCCACACGGGATAGTGAATGACATTGTGAAAAGACACGGGCACCTCCCCTGAGTTCACATAAGCGTGTGGCTTATCTGCAGCAAAGCGGTAAACGCCTCCCGTCGACACCTTTTCACGCTTATCTGCGAGATGAATCTCCAGTTCGCCGTGAGTCACAATAATATCTTCGATGACACCTGCGATGTGTGCTTTCGATGCATGCTTTGTGTTGGGCTGCAACGTCAGCGCGAACATCTCAGTACCTAAACGCTCGTCAAAAGGGAAAAGGGTTGAGAAAGAAATCCCTGTATCGTCAATTGGGTGTGTTTGGTCAGGCAACGGCTGAGGCGCTAACAAGCTCGATAGTGGCAATGAAAATCCTTGGCAAATTTTCCACAGCGTCGAGAGTGTTGGGCTAGATTCTCGACGCTCTATCTGCCCTAACATTGCCTTACTGACCTCTGTGCGACTGGCTGTCTCGCTCAAACTCCACCCCCTTTCAGCTCGCAGGGCTTTTAATCTAATGGCGACAACTTCGTGTACTAGCATAAATGACTCACTTGGCGGTTGTGCGCTATAACGCACAATGTTACTCTCGTACAATATAACGCACAAATGATAGCAAGCTTTTCACACCTGAGATATAAGCCAGAGGGTAGTAGCCTATGATGAGTCAATTGAAATTCTCCCATATCAGCGCAGGCTTTATCGCAGTGCTTGTAGGCTATACCAGCAGTGTTTCTATCATCTTCCAAGCGGCACAGTCACTAGGTGCTAGCCAAGCTCAGTTAAACAGCTGGATGTTAGTGTTAGGCGTAGGCATGGGGTTATCCTCTTTTACCCTCTCACTTTACTACCGCATTCCGGTGATCACCGCTTGGTCGACACCGGGCGCCGCATTACTGGTAACTAGCTTGGCGGGGGTTCCAATGAGCGAGGCCATCGCTAGTTTTATTTTCTGCGGTATTCTCATTACACTGTGTGGACTAAGTGGGCTCTTTGAACACTTACAGCGCTACATTCCAAACGCTTTAGCCAGCGCGATGCTCGCCGGCATTTTATTCCAATTCGGCATCGCAATCATCGGCGCGTTTGACAATCAACCTTTACTCGTCAGCGCAATGGCTTTGAGCTACCTAATCCTAAAGCCGATTGTGAAGAATTACACCATCCCCCTCGTGCTTCTTGTAGGCATAGCGTCGTGTATCTCGCTGGGTCTTTTTGCGCATGCCGACATCGAACTCGCTCTGCCGCAGGCTGTTTGGGTCACGCCTGAATTCAACATCAATAGCTTAATTAGCGTTGCCATTCCGCTGTTCATCGTCACAATGACATCACAAAATATTCCAGGTTTAGCCACGATTCAAGCAGCAGGCTATCAAATCTCTCCCTCTGGTCCACTGACTCTCACCGGTATCACGACAACGCTACTAGCACCTTTTGGCGGCTTTTCGTACAACTTAGCAGCTATCACTGCTGCCATCTGCTGTAGCAAAGACGCTGATAGCGACCGTAACACCCGCTATTTAGCCGGTCTTACTACAGGCGTGTTCTACCTATTGGTTGGCCTAGCAGGTACCGCGATTGTTAGCTTGTTCGCTGCTGCGCCAAGCGCTCTTGTGATCACTATTGCCGGCCTGGCTTTACTGCCAACGCTCGGTCACAGTTTAAGTAATGCACTCTGTGATGAAGGTGAAAGAGATGCTGCACTAGTTACGTTTCTGATTACTGTTTCAGGTCTAGAGATGCTCACCATCGGCGCTGCCTTTTGGGGGCTTGTTGGCGGTCTACTTACTCTTATGATTCAACGCGGATTAAAGTAGGTTCCTCGTCATCTAGCCCTTGGCTCTAACGTACTCTTTACCTATACTCGATCCATTTGAATAAGGTCTTATCATGACGAAGATTGCAATTGTTACCGGTGGCTCTAACGGCATAGGCCTCGCATGTTGTCAGCAGCTTATCGCAGAAGATTACCATGTTTGCAATCTAGACATCACACCGAGTGAATGCGGAGAATACTGGCCCTGTGATGTCAGCGATTTTGAGCAAGTAACGTATACTATCAACGCTATAGCGCAAAAACACCGCCAGATTGATGCGCTGGTATGCAATGCGGGAAAGCACTTGAGCGGCACCATTGAAAACACCTCAGAACAAGCTTTAGATGCACTGTTTTCATTGAATGTAAAAGGCGCAATCGCCGCAATTTCTGCGACCTTACCCAGCATGAAGTCAGCCAACTCGGGTGCGATCGTAATCATTGGCTCTGACCAATCCACCATCGCCAAGCCAAACTCCTTTGCCTACAACCTAACCAAACACGCCCTTGCATCGCTAGCTAAAACAACAGCTCTTGACTATGCGGCTTACAATATCCGTGCAAACGCCGTATGCCCGGGCACGATTGAGACACCACTGTATCACCAAGCAATCGATAATTACTGCCAGCGCAGTGGTGCAAGTAAAGCAGAGATTCACGCTGAAGAGGAAAAACTGCAGCCACTGGGTAGACTCGGCCAAGCTGACGAAGTTGCGCAGCTTGTGTGCTTCCTCGCCAGCAACAAAGCCAGTTTTATTACCGGCAGCTTGCACCCTATCGATGGCGGATACACAACAGGCTAATACATGAACTTCATTGATCCACACCTTCATTTTTTTGACTTAAGCAAAGGTGAGTACAACTGGCTAGCCCCGCAAAACCCTCCCCACTGGCCTGATAAATCGGTCATTCATCGAGATTTTGGCTTCGAGGATTTAGTCACGCATACAGACCACCAGCTGTGCGGCTTTGTGCATATAGAGGCGGGCTTTAATAACCGCGACCCACAGGCCGAGATCCAATGGCTAGAGCGCACGATTAGTTCTCCTTTTAAAAGCGTCGCCTGCATCGACTTAACCCAAACCAGTGAGCGTTTTCAGCGAGCGCTAAAAGCGCTAACTGCCTTAGATTCAGTGATCGGGGTCAGACACATCCTGGATGAAGATGCACCGCAGCTACTCAGTGACCCACACGTAATACGTAATTTAAGTGCACTCGCCGACGCTGAGCTGCTGTTTGAATGCCAAGTTTTTCTCAGTGATGCGAGCACGTTTTCAGCCCTATTAGCACTTAAAAAGCAGATCCCCTCGTTGAAACTTGTTTTTAACCACGCAGGGTTTGTCCCCTTCGATACGCCCACTTATCAGTGCTGGTTAGAGCACATGGGTGTACTTGCGGATATAGAGTTCTTCTACTGTAAAGCCTCTGGTTGGGAGATGATCTCTCGCCAGTACACTCAACAGCATTTAGCCACTACGGTACGTGATTTGCACACATTGTGGGGAGATAAACTCATGCTGGCGAGCAATTTTCCCCTCTGTCTGTTTAGTACCACGTATGCAGCCCTTTGGCAGGACTATGCTCAACTGCTCGAAGACCACAGCCAAGTCAACGCCCTATGTTATGCAAACGCAAAACGCATCTATCAGTTTTAGCTAGCTTTTTAGGCCCGCTATGTTAGCGTAAGACCAACTTTAAAAATTCTCAGTGAAGGACAGTTCGTGGACAGCAACAATCTCGCAGATGAAACCCTGCTCGCACAGGGCATGGGGCATATGGATGAAACTCACCTAGGCGTTATTCCAGGCATTTTCCCGAGTACAACTTACGAGCGCGCAGCGGATAACAGCTATCCCAATGGCCGTATCTATACTCGGGATCACAACCCCAACTACGACCAACCCGAAGAAGTACTCGCAGCGCTGGAAAAGGGCGCTGCAGCCATGCTCTTCTCTTCTGGTATGTCAGCTGCGACCTGTGTGTTCATGTCCCTAAAGCCTGGCGATCACGTCATTGTCCCCAAAGTCATTTACTGGTCATTGCGCAATTGGCTACAAGGCTATGCCAGCGACTGGGGGATAGAAACAACCTTTGTCGAAAACGGTGACCTCGATGCGGTTGCAGCGGCGGTGCGTCCTGGTCAGACAAAGTTAATGTGGATTGAAACACCGGCCAACCCAACCTGGGTCGTTGAGGATATTGCCGCATGGGCACGTATCGCCAAAAGCTGCGGTGCACGCCTGGCAGTGGACAACACCATAGCAACACCACTGCTGTGCAACCCGTTAGTGCTGGGCGCTGATATTGTGATGCACTCGGCCACAAAGTATCTCAACGGGCACTCTGATGTCCTCGCTGGCGCTTTAGTGACCAAAGACGCTGATGAGCACTGGTCTCGCATGGCGAGTATTCGCGCCTCCAGTGGTGCTGTATTGGGGCCTTTTGAAGCCTGGCTTCTGATGCGAGGGATGCGCACGCTCTCTGTGCGCGTCAAGCAAGCAAGCGACAACGCACTGGCATTTGCGCAAGCACTGGAAACACACCCTAGTGTCAGTGAAGTGCTCTACCCAGGGCTTGAAAGTAACAGCGGGCACACTATCGCCAAGGCTCAGATGAAAGGAGGCTTTGGTGGCATGTTAAGTATTCGGGTGAAAGGAGGCGAAAGCGCTGCGATTGCCACAGCCGCCAAGCTCAAACTGTTCAAACGCGCCACATCCCTGGGCGGTGTTGAAAGCTTAGTTGAACACCGCGCCAGCGTTGAAGGTGAAGGAACACCTTGCCCTGATGACCTGCTGCGCTTGTCGATAGGCATTGAAGCCGCGGGTGATTTAATCGAGGATATGCGCCAAGCACTCGCTTCGCTTTAACATCCCATAACATTGCGGGGAGCACCTCCCCGCCTCATTTACTTGATGACTAAACGCGGTGAGCGCATCACCACTTCATCGTTCAATTCAATACCAATACCCGGTGCCTCTGATACTTTGAACTGGCCGTTAACTGGCTGAGGATCTTGGATACACAGCTCTCGGTTCCACGATTTGAGTGCATAAGTGTGATGCTCGTGAATCAAGAAGTTGGGAATTGCTGTTTCTAAGTGCAGTGATGCCGCCGTTGCCACAGGTCCGCCGCATACGTGCGCCTGAATACGAATATCGAAGATATCAGCGTAGTCGCACACTTTCTTCGTTTCCGTAAAGCCGCCGCACAAACCAAGATCGGGTTGTAATACATCAACGCTCTGGTCCTCAAAATACGGACGCACCTGCCAGCGATTGTAAAGGCGCTCTCCTCCCGCTATCGGGACGGCAACTTTGTCAGCCACCTTAGCGTGCAGTGAGTGGTTCAAGTAATTCACCGGCTCTTCGTAATACATACAATCGAATTCTTCAGCCAACTTACCCAACTGGATAGCCGTTGTAGCCCCCGGCAGCGAGTGGCATTCGAATATGATATCCACCTCGTCCCCCACAGCATCGCGAATTGCCTGCAGACGTGCGCGGTACAGTTTCATCTCAGCACGAGAAATAATTTTAGTTCGCTCGTAGTAAGTATTGCCATCCTTGTCGTACATAATAGGATCGACCTTTACCGCATCATAGCCTTCGGCGACCGCTTTAAGTGCTGCTTGCGCATACTCTTCTGGCTGGCTCAGCGCCTTAAACTCTGTATCCCAATCAAACTGTAACTGAGAGGCATAAGTGCGCAGAGAATCGTTAACTTTACCGCCAAGCAACTGATAGACAGGTAAGTTCAGAGCCTTGCCTTTGATATCCCACATTGCGGTATCGATCGCGCTCATCGCAGCGTATACCACAGGGCCGCCACCTAATCCCCAAAAGCTCTCGCGCAACATACGTGACCATAGCTTCTCAGTCTGAAAGGGATCGTGGCCGATTAGAAAGGCTTCGGCCATCTCTTTAATCATATTTGCCGCAGCGCTGTGCCCTAAATCGTAGGCCAATCCCGCTTCCCCAAGACCTGTTATCCCTTCATCAGTGTGCACTCGCACAAATACAGGGTTCCAAGTTGGGCGCTCGGGGCAGTGAATATCAAATACTTCTACCTGAGTAATTTTCATTTAAATCTCCGTACTATGAATACTAAAAGCTGCAGCGCTATGTCTTGCGTGTAGCGAGTAATGTGCATCAGCGGGCAAAGCTGGGATCAAGTTTGTAAGCTTTGCGCATCATCGCAGGCCAGATTTTCTGACCGCCGGTCTCACCGATATTCACTATTTTCTGCTGTCTGAACATGTTGTCCAAAATGGCCTGAGGCACCTTAGTTGCCTCTTGACCAGAGGACTGAATCAACAGTTGAATTTCACAGGCGCGCTGAAGGTCAAACATTCGCATAAATGCATCACCGACACAGCTACCTAAGGTCAGCCCCCCGTGATTAACCAGTAACATATGGTTAGTGTTGCCCAGGTCTCGCTGCAGCCTTGCCTTCTCTTCGGCATTGACGGCCAGCCCTTCATACTCGTGATAGCTTAATGACGCGAGTGAAAACATGGAGTACTGGCTGTAGGGCAACAGGCCTTCTTTTTGCGTTGCCACTGCAATAGTGGCATTTGTGTGTAAATGAATAACACAGTGGGCATCAGGACGCGCTTCATGAATAGCACTGTGGATTGTGAAACCTGCAGGATTGATAACATAGGGGGTATCGTCGAGAATATTTCCCTGCAGATCGACTTTTACCAAATTAGACGCGGTGACCTCATCAAAAGCTAAGCCAAACGCATTGACCAGATAGTGATCAGTCCCCTCTAAGCGGGCTGATAAATGCGTATAAATCAGATCATCCCACCCTAGATCAGCCACCAACCGATAGCACGCAGCCAAATCCAAGCGCAGTTGCCACTCCGGCTCACTGACTTTTCCTTTTAGACTAATTTCAGGTAAATCAAACACGTTAAACTCCTGAGCGATAGAAAATATCAAGCACATATCTTATAGTGTTCGCACGCCTTTCTACAGCGTCTTCATTAATATTTCAGCATCATTTAAAGGGAGTACACGTGCCGACTATTCTCATTAGCGGAGCTAACCGAGGTCTGGGTTTAGCGTTGAGCGAATCTTATGTCAAAGACGGCTGGCGCGTACTTGCCGCGACACGTCACACCGATGCCTGCGTTGCAGATGGCGCCGAGCAAGTCATACTAGACCTATCTAACCCCGAGAGTTTCAGCGCATTGGCGCAGCAGCTACAAGATCAGGCGATCGACATCGTCTGGAACAACGCCGGTGTTTATCTAGATAAAGGAACCTCACTGGATGAATTGCACGATGATACTTGGTTGCAAAGCTTTGCCATCAATACGTTAGCCCCTATTCGTATTGCCCAAGCACTGAAGCAAAACCTCGCGCTATCATCGAGAAAAACGCTTGTCTTCACCAGTAGCAAAATGGGATCTCTCACCTTAAACGGTGAGCAAGCCTACGCCTACCGCTCCTCAAAAAGTGCATTGAACATGGCTGTGCGCTGCCTGGCAAAAGAACTTGAACCGCATCATATTAGCTGCCTGCTGTTACACCCTGGACATGTTAAAACAGACATGGGGGGACCTGAAGGAGCAATAGAGGTAGATGAAAGCATCGCCTCCATGCGTGCGATCGTCGATAAATGCGAGCCTAAACGGCTTGCGGCGATGAGCAACCGCTATTATGACATCGACGGCAGTATCCTCCCCTGGTAACCAGGTACTCTTTAGCTTGCCTGCACATATCTCGCCAGCCTCATCAAAATATGAGCCTGGCGCATCCTTAGAGATCAAAGAGTTAGCGCTGAATTTGCTCGGATTCCCAGAGTACTGAACAGTTGCGCCCCTTGGCTTTGGCACTATAAAGCGCGCGATCAACCCGCTGATACAACTGCTCAAAAGGCAGCGCTTCCTCATTTGCAGCCACGCCAATAGAAATAGACATCCCGGCGATTTGCGACCACTGGTGTTGCGATTTAACACTGACTTGTTGGCGTATCCACTCTGCTTTGATGAACGCTGACTGCTTGTCTGTATGGGGCATCAACAGTAAAAACTCCTCTCCCCCAAAGCGGCAGAGCAAATCACTCCTACGACACTCTTGGGCAATGGTTTTAGCGATAAAGCTGAGTACCTGATCACCGCACTGATGGCCGTAGTTATCATTCACTTCTTTAAAATGGTCGATATCAATCATCAGCAAAGAAAAACCTGCGCGTCGACGATTATCGAAATACTGCCTACTCTGCTCTTCAAATGCACGCCTGTTAAGTAGCCCTGTTAAAGTGTCTAAGGTGGCGTACTCTTGCATTTTGTCTTTGAGTGCTGTGACTTCTTCAATCTTGTTATTCAGTGCTTTATTGGCAAAGCGAAGGTCGTTTTCAAGCATTTTTTGCTCAGTGATATCCGTTGAAATACCAATATAACTGTCTATCTGACCATCATCGTTCCACAGAGGAATTTTCACCGTCCAATAGTAATACGTTGCATCTTTTGTGGTGAACGTCTCAATACATGAAACCTTCTCTCTGTTTTTAAAGACTAAGCGATCAGTGCGTGAAAACTCTTCTCCTTGCTCCTGGCCCAGTAACTCCGTGTTATCCCTGCCAATAATTTGCTCAGCTGTGCGTTGGAATAGCTCCTGAGTGCGCCGATTAACGTATTTAAAGCGACAATCGCTATCTTTGATGTAGATATAGGCGCCTGCATTATCAAGAATTGTCGAGAGTTTTTGCTCGTTCTCTCTGTTTTTCGCCTGCATCTTTTTTTGTTCTGTGATGTCAATTGAGATGCCGAATAAACCATCCAGCTCACCTTGGCTATCGTAGAGCGGCTTCTTTACCGACAAGTAATGACGGTATTCATCCAAGTGAGGAATGTAATTTAATTCTTCTTGCTTACCAACCCGGCCTTCCTCAATAACCACTTTATCCACCACTTGTTGTAAGTGATCGGCTGTCTGCGTCCCAAAAAAGTGATGGTCGTCATAACCAATGATCTGCTCTAGTGGCAAGTTAAACAGTTCACAAACGAGTTGGTTAGCATACGTGTACTTATAATCGCGATCCTTACAAAAAACATAGGCACCTAAGTTATCCAGCAATGCAAAGAAAAAATCCAAGTTTTGCCCAGCTGGATATTTATGCGTTAAATGAAGCGCGGTGTAAGCTTGATCAATTTGATCGATGTGAGAAGCCGTGACATTGAAGGAGCGATTGCTGTAGTTAAAGGTCATCCCCTGCTGCATCTGCTGCAGAGGCTCACCCAGCTGCTTGCAAATAAGTAGCTCTAGCTGTTTAAAGTGCACAGGTTTTATCTTCAGCAATTTGGCGGCATAGCGATTAACTTTGATAACAGCCAAGCTGTCTCGCTCAATT
>JBMZCU010000068.1:0-12029 GCA_049613705.1 Pseudomonadales bacterium
TCACGCAGTCTCTAAAGCACGCAACGGACTTCAAACGCAACGCTAAAACAGGCTGCGTGATGGTTAATTTGCCCACGGCAGGCACTGACTACCACGTTCCTTTTGGCGGTAGAAAAGATTCAAGTTTTGGCCCGCGCGAGCAGGGTTCATACGCCAAAGAATTTTACACTGTAGTTAAAACTGCTTACATCAAAGCGTAGGGAATACGGGCATGCATAACGAACTTATCGTCATCGATGGGCTGCAATATTCAAACTGGAATCGCGAAATTTTTCAGCAACTCCAGCAAGGTGGCGTCACTATGGTGCATGCCACGATTGTCTACCACGAGCAGATCCGCGAAACCCTGTTACGCATCAGCGAGTGGAATCGCCAATTCGAGCAAAATGCCGACCTGATCATGCCCGTCAAATCTGCGGCCGATATTCTTCTGGCAAAGAAACTCGGTAAAGTTGGCGTGATGTTCGGCGCGCAGAACTGTTCGCCGATCGAAGATGACATCGGCATGGTAGAGGTCATGCGCGAGCTCAACTTGATGATCATGCAGCTAACGTACAACAACCAGAGCCTGCTGGCTTGCGGTTGCTACGAAGCACACGACAGCGGCGTTACCCGCTTCGGGCGCCAGGCGATCGCCGAGATGAACCGCGTCGGTATGATCGTCGATATGAGCCACTCTGGCGAGCAGAGCACTTTGGACGCTATCGCGATTTCCGAGCGCCCTATTGTGATCTCACACGCCAATCCAAACTCGTTCCACGAAGCCAAGCGCAACAAGTCGGACAAAGTGCTCAAAGCACTGGGTGAGTCGGGAGGCTTATTGGGCTTTAGCTTGTACCCCTTCCACCTCAAGAACGGCTCTGACTGCACCCTCGAAGATTTCTGCGACATGGTCGCCAGCACCGCCGATCTAATGGGCATCGACAACATTGGCATCGGTACCGACTTGTGCCAAGAGCAACCCCTGTCTGTACTGGAGTGGATGCGCAACGGCCGTTGGTCGAAGCAGATGGACTACGGTGAAGGCAGCAAGAGCAACGCCGACTGGCCGAAACCACTGAGTTGGTTCCGCGACAGCAGTGACTTCCCCAACATTACCCAAGGTCTGCAGGCCCGCGGCTTCAATGCCGATGAAGTTGCCAAAATCATGGGACGGAACTGGCTCAGGTTCCTAGAAGACGGGCTCAAACCCGCTTAATCAATTTTCCGCAAATCCCTCTCTTCAAGTAGCGCTCTAGCGCTGCTGAGGGGTTTATTGCGCAAAAAAACTGTCAGCTCAGCGCCGGCAGAGGTAAGCAGATGCGACTGCGGCTCGCGCTGCCCTGAAAAACACTGTGGTGAAACACTGTTGTTAACACCGCACAACCAATTGAAAAGCGAGCGTTAAGCCCGCCATTCGATAACGCACATCGCGTGCATAAACCGACGCAGCGATCAGGAATCGCTGTGTAAGACCTGCTATAAAAATAACGATTCGTCAGGAGACAATCATGAGCAATACAACTACGCTTTCACCAGGCGCCGCTAGCGGCACCACTCGTAAAGGCCTGTTGGATGGTGTCGACCTTCCAGTATTCCTTATCAGTGGTGGTGTGTTGGTGCTTTTCGCCGTACTGGCTATGTACGATATCAAAATGGTATCGGGTATGGTCAACAGCGCTTTCGCCCTCTCTACCAAATACTTCGGCGCCTACTGGCAAGTACTTCTACTGCTGACATTCGTCATCGGCCTTTTCCTGACATTCGGGCGCACGGGCTCTGTGATGTTGGGTGGCTTGAAGCAGCCTGAGATGTCGACCTTCACTTGGGTGTCCATCTTGATGTGCACCCTGCTTGCCGGCGGCGGCGTTTTCTGGGCAGCGGCGGAGCCAATGGCTCACTTTACCTCGCCACCACCACTGTTCGGCGGCGAGACAGGTACCGCTGAGGCGGCCTACAACGCACTGGCGCAGAGCTTCATGCACTGGGGCTTCCTCGCCTGGGCCATCCTCGGCAGTTTGACCGGCATTGTACTGATGTACTTGCACTATGAAAAAGGCCTCCCGCTCAAGCCGCGTACGCTGCTCTATCCTGTTTTCGGCGAGCGCGCACTCAAAGGCCCAATCGCGATCATCGCCGATGCTAGTTGCGTACTCGCTGTTGTGGCGGGCACTGTAGGTCCCATCGGCTTCCTCGGCCTTCAAGTTAGTTTTGGCCTGGAAAAGCTCTTCGGCATTCCAAATACTTACAGCACGCAATTAACGATTCTGATCGGCCTCATGGTGCTCTACACCATTTCCGCAGTCAGCGGCGTTACCAAGGGCATCAAGATACTGAGTAATGTCAACGTCGCACTGGCAGTCGCACTGATGGCCTTCATCCTGGTCTTCGGCCCAACGGCGTTTATTATCGATGGCTACCTGCAGGGCTTTGGCATCTATATTGACAAGTTCGTCGCTATGGCGACATTCCGCGCCAACCCGGGCTGGCTCGACTGGTGGACAGTGTTCTTCTGGGGCTGGTTCCTAGGTTACGGTCCGCTGATGGCGATGTTCGTCGCACGTATTTCGCGCGGTCGCAGCATTCGCGAACTCGTGCTAATCATCTCAGTCGTGGCTCCGGTTATCACTTGCTTCTGGTTCACCATTGTCGGCGGCAGCGGCCTCTCGTTTGAACTGACAACACCGGGCGTCATTTCAGAGCCGTTTACCGGCTTTAACTTACCGGCGGCGCTACTGGCAATTACCGAGCAACTGCCACTGGGCTTCCTGATTTCAGTACTCTTCCTGATCCTGACGACGATTTTCGTCGCCACGACAGGTGATTGCATGACCTACGCCATCTCTATGGTGATGACAGGCCACGATGCTCCGCAGAGCTCTGTACGTGTATTCTGGGGTCTGGCGATGGGGGTCATGGCGGCCATTCTGATCTCGATAGGCTCTGGCGGTATCTCCGCGCTGCAATCGTTCATCGTGGTCACAGCCGTGCCTGTTTCTCTGGTGTTGCTACCCTCGCTGTGGAGCGCACCGAAAATCGCGCGTAAAATGGCGGACGAGCAGGGTTTGTAACAGCTACTGCGCACGTAGATCGGAGGCCTATTAAGGCCTCCTTTTGCTATAAAAAAACTGTGCCGTAACCTAAAATTGGAGTCCCCTAATTTGAGAGGAAATTTTGGTGTCCGATAAAGATTACACTGTCCCAGCCCTGCAAAAAGGGCTGCAGATTCTGACCATGTTCGATGGCGAGCAGCGCCGCCTGAGCCAGGCCGAAATCGCTAAGCGCTTTGGCGTCAGCTCGAGTTCGCTCTATCGCATCATCCAAACCTTGGTCAGCACAGGCTTTTTAAACAAGGTAGGGACCAACACCTACGAGCTGGGCTCTAAAGTGCTCTCCAGCGGTTTCAGTTATCTGGCGAGCCGTGAAATTATCGAGCTGGCTACGCCACATATCAACAAGTTGCGCGACATCACCTCTCTGTCCAGCCACTTGGCCATCCGCGAAGACACCGAAACTCTGTATGTCTATCGCGCGCTTGCACTGCAGCGCCTCTCAGTGAACGTCCCTGTTGGTACACGCTTTCCCTGCCACACAACCGCCGTTGGACGCGCGCTGCTCTCGAGCTTATCGCCGGCGACGTTACAACACATTTACCAGGGAAAACGCTTGGATGACTACCCGGCAATGCCGCCACAGAGCCTGCCCGACCTGATCACCATGTGCGAGCGAGAGCGCGAGCAGGGTTACCACATCAATGCCTCTGACTACGCCATTGCACTCGCTGCACCTGTCTACAACTACAACAGCGAAGTCATCGCGGCGATCAACGTATCAGGCCCTGAGGCGATGATGTCCAAACCTGAGCTGCAAAAAGCCCTGATCGCCCAACTGCGCAGTACCGCTGCAGACATCACGACCGACATTTCAGGTCTCTCTAGAGCTTAGCCGAGGAAATATGCTGATTCAGAGTGAACGCTTAATCATACGCAACACCGTACTCGAAGACAGCGCGGCACTTTATCGTGAAGTTTTCAGCGATAGCGAAGTCGTACAGCACACCTTCGGCCGCGCAATACACTCATTGAGCGCTGCAGAAGAGTTTATCCAACAGCACTGTAACTTTTCTGGCCCCTTTGGTTTAGCCACACTTGTTGAGCGCAACAGCGGCGAGATAGTCGGTTTGGCAGGCGTCATTGAAAGCCACTACCTCAACACGCTTGATTACGAGTTTGGCTTTATCTTGGGGCAGCGTTTTCAGGGTAGAGGCTATGCCACAGAGATCGGCCGCGCCCAAATTAACTATATCGAGCAAAGCTTAAACGCAACGCGTGTCATCGCCTTGGCGAGCCCGGATAATCGCGCCTCCATCCACACCATAGAAAAGCTCGGGCTCACCTATATGACAACGCTCTGCGCAGGAGCGCGCGGCGATAGAGCCGTGTATAGCGCAGCGTTAAACGCTCATCACTGACTGGGCCCCTAAGCGACGTCGGCAAAAGCTTGAGGCGTATATTTTAGACAGCCAGGGGCAAAGCATAAACCGGCATCAAATGATTGCGCACCCTATCCGCACGGCCACTGAGCCAGCTGTTGCGCAATCACTTCACGGTACTCTTTGAGTACTAAACTTTTATTCACATGCACCGACAGGAGCACCTAATGAGCAAAGTTACCGTCAGTATCGAAGACATTAGACAAAAGAGTATGCAGTGCCTGCTGGCACACGGCGCCGAGCAGTGGGTCGCCGAGGAAATGGCGAACGCTATCAGCTATGCCGAATCCCGTCACAACCCCATCTGCGGTCTCTACTATCTCGACAGCTACTGCGCTCACCTGCGCAATGGGCGCGTCAATGGCAGTGCCGAGCCACACGTCAGTCAGCCAAAAGCCTCTGCGGTTCACATAGATGCCAAAGACGGTTTCGCCCAGCCCGCTTTCAAGAAAGGCATCACACAAGCGATTGCTATCGCAAAAGAAAATGGCACCTGCAGCCTAGCGATCAGCGATGCCTACACCCCCACGGCAATCGGCTACTTCACCGATCAAATCGCCGCTGCAGGCTTGATGGGCATCGGCTTTGCCAATGCGCCTGCCTGTGTCGCCCCTCCTGGCGGCTCAAGCGCTGTGCTGGGTACCAACCCCATCGCGATGTCAGTACCCGCACGCGACGGCGGCGTAGCTTTCCACTTTGATCAATCGACAACCGTTGTCATCATCGGCAAAATTCGTGTGGCCGCCGCCGCCGGTGAAAAAATTCCCACCCACTGGGCTGTGGATAAACACGGTGCGCCCACAGACGATCCAAATGCCGCGCTCGATGGCGGCTCACTCGCCTTCGCCGGCGAGCACAAAGGCTATGGAATCTCGCTGATGGTCGAATTATTAGCCGCCGCGGTAACAGGCTCCTTGAGCAGTACCAAAGCACCGCCGCTGAAAGCTGCAGAGGGCCCCGCACACGGCCTAGGACAATTCTTCTTCCTACTGGACCCCACCACGTTCTCAGGAGAGGCATTCTTCGATCAACTCGAGGCACTCATGCAAACCGTCGAGTCACAGCCAAATGCACGCCTGCCAGGCGAGTCGCAGATAGAGACTGAAATCGCGCTCGACAGCGCACTGTGGGACAAGGTCAACACCTTAGCTCAAGGCTAGCGAAACACCGTACCGCTAGCAGCGCCATTCAGTGAGCTGTTAGCTGAGGGAATACATAAAAAAAACGGACTGCAACTAGGTCAAATTGCAGCCCGCCAAAACGCTCATGAGTGAGCGAGGAAACACGAAACCCTCTCGGGCTCCATTGCGAAGTGGTGGCTAGATGTATCGCGACGACGCATCTAGGCTACCTATCTACTACTTAAACTCTCCCATCGCATCTTGCAGTGCAGACCACAGATAGCTGGCCGATGCGCTGTCGCTAAAGAGCGAGAAAACCGATTCGCCCTCCAATTCGTGATGCACCACAATGGCGTTCACTCGCGCGACAGAGGTCTGAGCAATCGCGCCGAGTGCAAAGTGCTCGGTGCGCAAATCAACCGCACACAACTTGGCCATCACCGAGGAGATTTCACACCCACTGAGCACCAGCCAAGCGTGGCTATCGCGGTTGTAGAGTGAATAGCAGCCCTCGCCATCTGCTGTGTCGAGCAGCGGCTGCGTCTGTGTACTCTCTGGGTGTATTACCCAAAACTCCGTGTTGCTTAAGCGCAGTACCTGCTGCCCGCCAGGTGTTGCCAGCGCGCAATTTGGCTGCGACGGCACGCTCAGATCAGCATCTTGCAAGTAAGCCTGTGCACTGGGGCCGCGAAAGCCGTAGCGCAGATTGAGTGAAAAGTCGCGCAGCGCTACAGCTGCGCCAGTTGGAGTACTGGCACCTTGTGAGCTGCGATAGAGTAGACTGCGCGCAGTCGTTAGGTGTGTCTGTGATGTTTGCATCTTAAAGCTCCTGTCGCGCGTTATCCGCATCGTAAAACGGCAAGTTCACGACTTGCGCTCGCACTATCGCACCCGAATCTACGCGAATCTCTATCTGGCTACCCGGCGTCGCATCTGCCACCGCCGCAAAGGCCAACCCAACCGTTTTGCCGACACTTGGCGAGTACTCGCACGAGGTCACATTGCCGGTCACGGTATCGCCGCTGAGTACTAGGTGGCCCTCTTTCGGACGCTCTGCGCTGCCCTCGAGGGTGAAGCCCACCAACTTGCGGGTCTGCGCCTGCGCCATCACGATCTCCACAGAGCGAGAGCCGACAAAAAATGGCTTCTTGCGGCTAACCGCCCACGCTAACGACAGCTCGCCTGGGTGGCTCATGCCATCGGTGTCTTGGCTGACAATAATATGCCCCTTTTCAAGGCGCAGTAGTCGCTGGGTCTCGACACCAAATGGCTTGATATCGAACTGCGCTCCCGCCTCCATCAGGGCATCCCACAGCGCCTCACCGCAGCTGGCCGGCACGTGGATTTCATACCCCAGCTCGCCGACAAAGCCCACGCGCAGCAAGCGCGCGGGAATCCCCGCTACATCGCCCTCGCGATAGGCCAAGTAGGGAAAACCCTCTGAGCTAAGATCTAACGTGGAGGTTAATTTTTCCAGCACTTTGCGCGAGTCGGGCCCCGCCAAGTTAACCGCGCTGAAGGCGGAGGTAACGTTGGCGATATCCACCGCCAAACGCCACTGCGCATTCCACTTGAGCATCTGGCGATACACCTGATCGACACCTGTGGTGGTCGCTGTGACATAGTAGTGCTCTTCACTGATACGGCAGGCGACACCGTCGTCGATCACCACGCCCTGCTCGCTGGTCAGCACTGCGTAGCGCGTCTTACCCACTGGCTGTTTCAAGAAGGCAAAAGTGTACATGCGGTTGATAAACTCCGCCGCATCTGGGCCGCGCAGCTCAATGCCACCCAAAGTGCTGACATCGATCAAACCGACTTTAGTGCGCACGTGGACGGACTCCGCCTGAATCAGCGGCTCTCGCTGCTCGGCACTGCCGTAGTAGGCCGGGCGGCGCCAGTTGCCCGCGGGAATCATCTGTGCCCCTAGCTCAATATGACGATGGTGCATTGCGGTATGCCGCACCGGGTTGAAATTGCGACCGGCGTTGTGCGCCAGCTTCTCCGGTGCAAAAGGTGGACGCGCCGTAGTAACACCGGTTTGGGTCACTGTTCGATTGGTCGCCTTAGCCACTAAACGCGCTGTCGGCAGCGCCGAGTGACGCCCCTGAGAAGGCCCCATGCCCACGGTCGAGAAGCGCTTGACCAGCTGCACATCGCGATAGCCTAAGCGAGTGGCATTGACAATGTCTGCCGCCTGCAAATCCTCATCAAAGTCGACGAAATCCTTGCCCTTGGGGTGACTAAAAATAGGCCAGGGGTAGTTGTGGTTGCTATGACAGCTAACCGCCGCGATATCACCGCTGCGCAATGCCAAGTTGTTGAGTGCGAGCTGCGCCGCGCGACGGCCGTCGTCCATCACGCGCTCGAGTGCGTGAATGCCGTTAACGGAGCCTGCAACATGCAAATGCGCAGGCAAATTACTGAGCTCGAACTGTGCCACTTCATCGTTGTAACTGAGCTGCCCGCCAGCTTGGCAGAGCAGTTGGTAAGCGGGCATAAAGCCTGCGGACATACACACTAAGTCACAGTCGATAATGCGCGAGGTACTCGCAACCTCTCCCGGTGCCGCAATGGTGCGCACATCCACAGCACGCACACCTTTGTTACCTTTTGTCGGCAGCGCTTCGTACACCGTGCTGGCGGCGATAATTTCGATACCGGCACTGCTCACTGCCTGCTGCAGTTCGCTGACATCGCGCACTTCCCGCATGTCGACAACCGCTTCGACATCGACACCCTGCGCATCTAGCGCCAGCGCCGTTAAATAGCCTGTGTCATTGCCGGTTAAGACCACGGCGCGCTGCCCAGGCTTCACTGCATAGTGTTTCATCAAACGCTCTGCGGCAGAGCACATCATGATGCCCGGTAAATCGTTGTTGCGAAACACCACGTGCTGCTCAAATGCTCCAGAGGCCACGACGCACTCTTTAGCACGTACTTTGTAGAGACGCTTGCCCTGAATAATAGGTAGATAGTTGTCGGTGAACCAGGCGTTGCAGGTCGCGCTGAGCATCACCTCGATATTGGCGTGCGCCTCAACCGCTGCGCTCAGCGCCACCATTTCAGCGGAGCCTCGCTCATCGGCAATATCAAAGCGGTGGTAGCTCAACGCACCGCCCAGCACCCGCTGCTCTTCAACTAGCAGCACCTTAGCCCCGCCTTCAGCGGCTTCCAGTGCCGCCGTTAAACCTGCAGGACCCGCGCCGACAACCACCACATCGTGAAAGAGATAAACCTTATCGTAGTAGTCCTCTTTGGCATTGAGATCCAGTACACCTAGACCCGCCTTCTTGCGTATCATGCCCTCCCACTTTTCCCAGGCTCCCATAGGCTTGAAAAAGCTGCGGTAGTAAAAGCCCACCGGCATAAAGCGGCTGAAATGGCCGAGAATCGCATCGCGATCGCTCTCTAAGCTACCGTTGTAATTCTGCCCGCTGACATCTATGCCCTGGGCGATCACTTGATGATCCGCCAAGACATTGGGCTCACCGCCTAGCTGTACGAGTGTATTGGCATCTTGCCCCGCCATCGTCAGCGGTCCGCGCGGGCGGTGATACTTAAAGGAGCGCGACATTAAACGGCGGTTTTCGCCCATCAGCGCACTGGCGATGCTATCCCCGGCGTAGCCCTGGACTGGCTGACCCTCAAAACGAAAACTGAGCGGTTTATCTCGCTCGATCAATAGCCCCATCGGGGGTGCTAAGCGCTGCTGGCTCATTTGGCGCCCTCCTCAGGCTTTGTGTATTCAACGCGCTCGTTAAAGCGCTCGCTCGGATCGTAAGTGCGCAGCATCTCATCGCTGCCGGTGTGTCTTTCACCGATAAACCAGTAACTCGACGGCGCGTGCAGCCACCACTCGGTCACCACGCCGACACTGTTATCGTGGAAGAAAGTAAATTCCGCCCACTCGCGATCGGTACAGCGGTTGGGATCAGGCATCTCCTTCACTTCGCCGCCGTAGACAAATTCATTGCTGTTTCTCAGCCCGTTTAACGGGCAATTAATCATCTTCATCGTCTTAACCTCAGTGACTGGCGGCCGTCGCACCCATTTCGTTGACTTGGGCGAAGCGGTAGAAGCGCTCCATTTCAAAAGGTTTGATCAACTCAGGTACTCTGCCGTTGTCAGCCACTAGCTGCGCCATCGTCTTGCCGCAAATAGGGGTCGCCTTAAAGCCCCAAGTCCCCCAACCCGCATCGAGGTAATAGTTGTCGACAGGGCTCAAGCCCATGATGGGGCTGTAGTCGGACGTCATATCCGTCAAGCCCGCCCACTGGCGCATCAGACGCATCTCGGCAATCGCCGGGAACAACTCGACAGCGTGCGCTAGCAAGCCTTCCTTAAGATCGAGCGTAGAGCGCGTGCTGTAGAGCGGGTAGGGATCAGAGCCACCGCCGAAGACCAACTCGCCGCGGCTCGTTTGCTGCACGTAACAGTGCAGCGAAGGCGAGCTGACAAGGGGATCAAGGAAAGGTTTGACCGGCTGTGTCACCATGGCCTGCAACGGATAAGTAGTAATCGGCAGTTTAAAGCCCGCCTTGGCCGCCAGTAGCGAGCTGTGACCGGCCACCGCCTGTACAACACAGCCGCAGCTCACCTTGCCGCGGTTAGTCTGCACCGCAGTGACTTTGCCATTTTGCACCTCGACATCGGTCACCTCTGTCAGTTGGTGCAGCTCTACACCGCGTGCCGTCGCCCCTTTGGCGTAACCCCAGGCCACGGCATCATGTCGCGCCGTGGCGCCATCGATGTGCCACAGCCCGGCCAGTACTGGCATATCTGCAGGGTTCATGTTTAGTGTGGGCACTAGCTCGCGAATCTGCTGCGGATCGATCAGCTCAGAGCGCCCACCGAACTGCTTGTTGATTTCAACGCGCTGGCGGAAGCCGCGAATGGCGGCATCTGTGTGCGCCAGCGTCAACTGGCCGCGCTCGGAATACATGATGTTGAAGTCGAACTCGTTGGCCAGCTCTTTAAACAGCTTGACCGACTCGGTGTAAAACTTAACCCCTTCAGGGGTCAGATAATTGGAGCGAATAACCGCTGTGTTTCGCGCGGTGTTCCCCCCGCCGAGGTAGCCTTTCTCGATCACAGCAACATTGGTGATACCGTGATACTTGGCGAGATAGTAAGCCGTGGCCACGCCGTGCCCACCGCCGCCTATAATCACGACGTCGTAGTGTGACTTAAGCTCTGTGGCCACAGGAAAATCCGCGTGTTTCTCAAACGGAAAATCGCTGTTGAGGCCGTATTTTAAAAGTGAGAAAGGCATAGCCCCCCCTGTGTTTTGTTATAGCGCCAGGCGCTGAATCTATTTGAAAACCACTGTCTTATTGCCGTCCAAAAAGACGCGGTGCTCGGTGTGCAATTTGACCGCCTGCGCCAGTGCCTGGGTCTCAGTGTCGCGTCCAACTGCAACCAGTTGCTCTGGTGTATAGCTGTGGCTGACGGTCTGTACGGCCTGCTCAATGATGGGCCCCTCGTCTAAGTCAGAGGTGACATAGTGCGCCGTCGCACCAATTAACTTCACGCCGCGCGCATAAGCCTGATGGTAGGGCTTAGCTCCTTTGAAACCGGGGAGGAAAGAGTGGTGGATATTGATCGCCCGTCCCGCCAATTCAGTACACAAGTTATCGGATAACACCTGCATGTAGCGCGCTAGCACAACTAACTCGGAGCCAGTGTCCTCAATGATGTTGAGTAGCTCCAACTCCTGTTCGCGCTTGGTTTCTTTAGTGATAGGCAAGTGAATAAAGCGAATCCCCTCGCGCTCCACCATAGGGCGGACATCTTTGTGGTTGGAGACAATTGCGGTGATATCTAACTTGAGCTCGCCCTTGCGCAATCGGTACAGTAAATCATCTAAGCAGTGATCGAACTTACTCACCATGATGATAGTTTTGGTCGCAGCTGCAGCGTCAAGTAACTTCCACTCCATGTTGAAGCGCGCACCCACTTCGCCAAACTGCTCACGCAGTTGATCTATGCTCGCCTCACCGGACTCGACATAACCGCGCGCGCGCATAAAAAAGCGCCCGTTTTCCTCATCGTCGAACTGGTTTAACTCACTGATGTAACAACCGTGCTTGTAAAGAAAGGAGGTCACCTCGGCGACGATGCCACTGCTGGCTTCACAGCTGACTTTCAAGACGAATTGTTGTGGCGCTAAGCGCTGGGCGGTCATGTTTTTATCCTCGAGTTTTGACATTATTGAGCGTTATATACGCTGTTGTTATGGCGCCAAAATTACTCTCGACCACTTTGCATATCAATAAAATAAAGACAAAAACGTTCACATAAATACAATTTGATTCACATAAGAAAATGGATTTTTATATATGAACCATTTTTCAAATAAAGCCTTGATTACCTCACCCGTTATTGCAGATCAACGGCCCCTCTATATACTCGAGTGAACAAGAGATAACGATCAA
>JBMZCU010000069.1:0-11998 GCA_049613705.1 Pseudomonadales bacterium
ACCACTCTATACAACACAGGGGCTGTGGATCGAAGGCGTAAATGTGTCTTCGGATCAAGACGACACCTCGGCTCAGTTTGGGTTTTCGGCAAAAGCCAACGGTATGACTATAGGTTATGACCGCAAGTTGAATGATCAGCTGTTAGCGGGTGTAGCACTGACTTACGGCAAAACTCAAGCCGATATAAATGGAAGTCGCGACAACAGTGATATCGGCACTCTTCAGTTGAGTGCATACGGTAGTTACGAAGGTAATACTGCACAGGGGCACGCGTGGTTAACAGATGTGGTTCTGAATATAGGCTATAACGAACATGAGAGTGAGCGCTACTTGGATGGTTTTAGTGATCAGGCGCACAAGGCCAATTTTAATAGTAATCAATTAGGCTTGAGGGTGACCAGCAGTGTCGATTTGAAGAGGGGGGATTGGTCAATCGCACCTACACTAGGCTTTAACTACGCTAAAGTTGATTTAGACGGCTACACGGAGTCTAGTGGCCCAGCGGCGCTTAAAGTAGCAGGGCAGTCCGTAGAGCAGCTTGAGCTTGGTATTGGCATAAGCGCTCGTCGTAGCTTCGAAGTGAATGCCGGTAAGCTTGAGCCCTATGTTGGTGTGATGGCTTGGCATGATGTTAACAATGAAGCCTTGAGCAGTAATAGCCGTTTTGTAGTGGGCGGTGATAGCTTTAGCAGCGCAGATTCGAGCGACTCTGCTAACCGTTATCAAGTTAACTTCGGCGCTAGTTTACAAGTGAGTGAACAGTCGAACTTAGGCTTTGGCTTTGAGCACACCAAGAGCGGTTCATTCCAGAGCAATCAATGGAATATGGCATATCGTCATGAGTTTTAAAGAATAGTCGATAAGTTTCCTTCCACTAGCCCCATTTTATTTGGGGCTAGTACTTTTACGATTGTAATAAGGGTAGGTTGGAGAACGGTGGTGAGCGTTAGCCGACAATATAGTTGACAGTGAAGCCTGCGATTACCGCCATGCTGAAAATTACGCTGAGAAAGGCCGCCATCATCTGCCAGTGGAACAGGCGCTTGAGCAGTATCATCTCCGGCAGGCTTGCGCCGCCGCTGCCGATGACCAGGGCGATGATGGCACCCATGCTGACGCCTTTGGCGAGGAAAGAGGCGGCCAGTGGCAGCAGAGCTGTGACGCGGATGTAGAGCGGGATGCCTATCAGTGCCGCAGTGGGTATCGCTGCTGGGTTATTTTCACTTGCGACACTGGCGAAGAAGTCCGCTGGGACGAAACCGTGCACTAGCGCGCCTATGATCATGGCGATCAGCATGTAGGGAAACATAGTGCGAAACAGCGCCCAGCTCTCATTCCACGCGCTGCGCCACAGGCTAGGTTTGGCAGGGCTCTGGCCACCGCTGCTCTGGGTTGAGCAAGTGCTGGGTTTGCTCTCAAGCATCTGCTGTTTAACGAAACGCTCGAAGCCGAAGTGCTGCAGCGCTATGCCCGCTAGGATAGAGAAAAACAGCGCCATCCCCGCATACCACAAGGTCACTTGCAGCCCCAAGATAGGGATGAAGAGTGCGATGACGATAGGGTTGAGCAGCGGCGAGGTAAAGAGGAAAGTCATGGTGGGGCCAAAGCCTGCGCGTGCCTTGAGTAAACCTATCAACATGGGGATAGTCGAGCAGCTGCAAAAGGGGGTTACGGCACCGAGTGCCGCCGCGGTTAGGTAGCCGCGCCCGCGCTTGGCGCCGAGCAGTTGCTGGATGCGCGCCGCCGGGAGTTTCTGATTGATCAGCGCAACGATAAAGCTGATTGCGAGGAAGAGCACCGAGAGCTCGGTGAAGAGCTGGATGAACATGCTGCCGCTGTCGCGTAGCATCTGCTGCGTTTCAGGCTGCTGAAGGCTGTCGAAGAAAGTATCTAGCATCTTTAAATTCCTAATTTCCAGAATAATGGAATTAAAAGGTAAATAAAAAAGCGCTTGCAGCGTTTATTTATTTCCATTTTTGTGGAAATGATAGATCTCAAGTGAGATAGGTGTCAATATATTTCTATATTAATGGAAATAATTATTTATCTATGCACCGAACTCGTGGCGCTCTTACCTCACCAGCGCCGTGGCCGACAGCTTGATTGATGCAGTCTTGGCGATAACTTACACAGACCTGTGCGCAGCTTTAATGAGAGTGGTCGCTGGAGGATGACAACTCTACGTGGCTGATCTGCACTTGCGGTTGGACGTTGCTGAAGTTGGGAATGTCGGCCAAGATCTGCGCAGCGTGTGGGGCAAAAGCCTGTTGAAAAACCTCCAGAGACTCGAACTGCAGGTGTCCGATGGCGATAAAAGGCGCGGGCTGGCCAGGTAGCGCACCGGCGATACCCCGCTCTATTTGTACCCCTTTGAGCACATCGCCTAGCAGCTGTGCTGCCAGCGGCATATGGGTTTGTGCATAGTAGTCAAAATCGAAAGTAGCACCTTCGCTGTTAGGGTACATAACGCTGACGTTAATCATCCTGATGTCCTGTATTGAGTTGAGATAAGAGTTCGCTATGGCTCAGTACTGTTGCGTACTCGCCATCCAAGTTGGCCAGTGACATATTGTGCACCTCTTCAGCACTGCGCGCTACACCTGCGTAGTCGCGCTTATCAAAGGCGAAGCAGGCATCTTCAACCACTAGCGTGCGATAACCAAAATTGCCGGCACTGCGCGCAGTGGCTTCGACAGAATTGTTGGTTGAGGCGCCGGTAATGACGAGAGCCTCCACGTGCAACTGATCGAGTAGCTGGGCGAGGGCTGTTGCGGTAAAGGCGCAGGGCGTACGTTTTTCAATGAGGTGTTCGCGCGCGTCGGGAACGAATGCGGGCTTAAAGTTAAAACTGTCTTTTTGCGCCCAGAACACGGAGTGAATATCGTGTGAGTTGTGGCGCACGTGTATGACAGGCCAGTTCAGCTGGCGCCAATGGCTGAGCAGCGCCAGTATAGTCGATTGCGCATTGGGGTTGTTGCGCGCTCCGAGCTCAGGGGCGTCGATGCCCTGTTGCTGATCTATAATGAGAAGGGCGAACATTGCGTGCTCCGCTTAATAAAGGGGTTAGTTTACACAATATGCAGTGTCAAACGTATGTCTAGCGGTGGCGGATAACGCGTCGCTGCCATGTGATGAGCGCGCGACCAAGTTTCGTCGACTGCCACAATATGAATAATGGTTAAACAATTGTATAGTCTTGATCACTATTGGTTGGCTATTTTGGCACATCTGGGGATCATATATGTTACTGGACGTATTCGACAAAATTCCTACGCCTATCCTCTTGATAGACAGGTCTGGCAAGGTTGAGGCATTCAGTGAGGCATTTGTCAGCTGGAGCCAAACGCCGCTGCGTGTCGGTGCCAATATCAGCGAACAGTTGAGTGAAGATCTATACCTCTGCCTGCAAGAACCGTTGCAGCGCGCCGCCAATGGCGAATACGCTGAGCTGACAATTAATCTTTCCAGTGGCAGCGGTAAACGCGCTAGGCTCTGTGTTAATCCCACGCGTCACGGTTGTGTCATTCTCGCAAAAATTCCCTTGGAAAACTTATTCGATCACGAAAGTGCGGATAAATTGCAAGATTTGCTGCGGGTGACTTTCGACACCATTGATCAGGGGATTTCAATCTACGATGAGGAGCTGCGGCTAGTTACTTGGAACTCTAAGTTCGAGAGTATGGGGATCCACTCACACGCACCGATAGAGCAGGGTAAAAGCCTAATCGACAGTTACCGTGAAGTCGCCGAACTAGGGGTCTTTGGCCCGGGTGACCCCGAGCAGCTGGCGCAGGAACATATCGATATTATCCGTACCCGCAAGATGAAGCTGCAGGAAGATCTGCACTCGCCCAGCGGCAAGGTGATCCAGATTAACCGCTACTACCTCTCTGGCGGTGGTATGTGTGCAGTATTTACCGATGTCACTGAACAGCGTGAATCGCAGCGTGAACTCGTGCATCAGGCCAACCACGATTTTCTCACCGGGTGTTTGAATCGACAGTTTATCGTCGAGGCAATCGATGAGTTGATTGTGCGCTACGGCGCGTTTGGCGAGCGCGAGATTTATTTGTTCTTTATCGATTTAGATCGCTTTAAATTCGTCAATGACACCTTTGGCCATGCCATGGGGGATAAGTTATTGCGTTACTGCGCTGATCGCTTGCAGCAGTTTGTAGAGCAGGGGGACTATTTGGCCCGGCTGGGAGGGGATGAATTTTTGATCGCAATTCACCGTCCTACAGACTGTTTTGACGTCGGCGATTACGCCGCGCGGCTATTGAATAAGGTGTGCCAGCCTTACTATATCGCCGGCAATCGCATTCATATGTCATCGAGTATCGGGATCGTCAGTTCGCCTGCCGATAGCGGTAATGCGATTGACTTGATTGCCAAAGCCGACATTGCAATGTATCAGGCCAAGCTCAAGGGGCGCAGCGGTTCGTACTTTTACACCGATGAACTGGGTGAGAAGATCAAGCGGCGCACGCTGGTGGCCAACCAGCTCTCAGACGATGTCAGTCGAAAGCGCGGGTTTTATCTTCACTATCAACCAATCTTAAATTTGCAGACCGATCGCATTGTCTCTTTCGAGGCGCTACTGCGTTGGCACAATGATGAACTGGGGCAAGTCTCGCCGCAGGAGTTTATTTCAATCGCAGAGGACTCCGGTGATATTGCACAGCTGGGGGCTTTTGTTATTGAGGAAGCCTGCCGTTTTTTGGCGCAGATTGGCGAGCAGAGTCAGGGCATCAAAGTGGGCGTGAATGTGTCTTCTCTACAATTACTCAATCCGCAGTTCTGTGAGCGGCTCGAGGAGAGTATTGCCAGGCACAGTGTGAACCCCCAGCACATCGTTGTAGAAATAACCGAGTCGGCGATTATCGACGACCTCAACGAGGTGTATCAAAATTTGGTCTCGATTCGAGCGCTGGGCTGTGGATTGGCGATCGATGATTTTGGTACGGGCTACTCTTCACTGTCATATATTCGCAAATATCCTTTCAGCCATATCAAGATCGACGGCTGTTTTATTAAAGATCTACAGTCGAATGCGCAGAACTTGGCTCTGGTTAAATCGGTAATAGACATTGCCAGCGCCTTTGAGCTCAAGGTTGTTGCAGAGGGCATAGAAACACTGGAGGAAAATAGCTTCCTCAAACAAATTAATTGTACTTTTGCCCAGGGCTATTATCACAGTAGGCCCGTGGATGAGGAAACCGCCATGACAATGTTGCTCCCATGAGTGGTTTTAATGAACGGTAAATTAATAAAAAGGGAGGCAAAACTTCTCTTAAATCAGTCATATATTACGCTTCAGCAATAATGGTGTTAGAGTGTTTGAAACCTGTAAATAAGTAAGCGTAATAATATGAATAAGAGTTACTTAAGGTGGTACTTGCTCGCTATTGTGGTGCTTTTAGTCGCTATAGTGATGTATGTCGATTTGTTAATAAATCAACGTCAGCACACGGCACTGGAGCAGACCGCGGACGAAGTTAGCGCGATTGTCGAGCGCCGGCTGAGCGGCGATGTCGACTATATAAAACTGCTCGCCGATATGCGGGTGCGCGGCGAAGTGTCAGTCGAGAACTTTGAAGAGCGCAGCCGCGGTTATCTCGAATCCCATCCTGAGCTTATCAATTTCACCTGGGTCGACAGAGATTTTTATATTCGCGGTGTCTCCCCGCTGCAGGGCAATCAGCAAATTCTGGGTCTGCATTTAGATTTAGAAGAGCCCGCTAGGGTCTCCGCACTGGCAAAACGCACTAAGCGGCCACAGTACACTCAAGCTTTCGAGGCGTTACAGGGAGGCTGCTCCTTCGAAGTGTGGTATCCGGTGTATCACGCGCAGGGCTTTAAAGGGCTTTTTGCCGCTGTTTACAGCTGTGAAGCACTGCTAGAGTCCGTGTTAGTGGAATCGGTTCGCAATGAGTACATCGTCAGCTTTAGCGATGCCGAACACAGCTTTTTGGCGCAGGTAAGCCGCGAGGGCGCCCGCCCCACTGCGGCGAATATCGAGCGCCCGCTGAACATTGGCAACAACCTTCAAGTTAATGTGATTCGTGTAAAAAGCGAGTTCGGTGACGTTAACCTCTACATTTTGACCTTGGCCGTTGTCCTATTAGTAGGGCTGACTATTTTCAGTGCACTGCGCTTGCGGCAGGATATTCAGCGCCGCAACGAACTGCTGCGTCACTTGGAAAAAAGCAATCAATCGCTGCAGGAGTCACAGGGGCGTTTTGCGGCACTGTTTGAGAATGCGCCCGTCGGTATGGTGCTGCTCGACGACAAAGGTGTGATTGTCGACGTCAACCAGTTTATCTGCCGCTTATTCAAGTTTGCCAAGGGGGAGTTACTGGGGCAGAGCATTCACATTTTTGATCGCGGTGAGAAAGCGGCACATCGTGCGGAACTGAGCCGCGGTGCGCGCTACCCTCAGCCAAAGTATTTGGAGAACATCACCGTCTACTCACGCGAGGATCAGGCCTTTGTAGTGCAGTTAGCGCTGATCTCAATTACACGCGATGGCAAAGACTATAATTTGGTTTGCGCTGTCGATGACACTGAGCGAGTGAACCTGATCGAACAACTGCAGGGGCAAAACGATAAGCTCAACCAGAGCAATAGCAAGCTGGTGCAGAGCAACCAGCAGTTGGAGCGTTTTGCCTATGTCTGCTCCCACGATCTGCAAGAGCCGGTGCGCATGGTGCAAAGTTTTGGCCCGCTGCTCGAGGAAACCCTCGGCGATCGTCTGGATGAAAAGAGCGCCAATTATTTGAGCTACATGGTCGAGGGGGCGAACCGCGCTAGGGATATGATAGATGACATGCTCGAGTACTGTCGCAACGATCAACCGGTGACACACTATGAGCAAGTCGAGTTGGCGGGGGTCTGCCAGCATGTCAAAGATACCTTGCAACAGCAGATGGTGGCGGGAGGTGGGCGCTTTATTTGGGATGTCAATTTGCCAACGCTTCCGGCAGTGCCCTCGCAACTGTTTCAGTTGATGCTAAACCTGGTCAGTAACGGCTTGAAGTTCAACCACAGTGATGAGCCGCTTGTTCAGGTCAGTGCTACAGCTGACACTGATGACTGGTACATTTATGTCAGTGACAATGGTATCGGTATCGCCGAGCAATACCGAGAGCGGATTTTTAGAATTTTTGAGCGCCTGCACGGCAATAGCGAGTTTCCAGGCACAGGCATAGGTTTGGCCAGTTGCCAGAAAATCGTAGAGCGCCACAACGCCGAGATCAGTATTAATTCGGTGCTCGAGCAGGGGAGCACCTTTTGTATTCGCTGGCCGAGACGGCAGCAGTAGGATGTTTATGAAATCGATCAATATTCTCTTGATAGAAGATAACTTGGGCGACATAGAGTTGACCCGTGAATCCCTGAGCAGGGGCAAGTTAAAAAATAACTTAGAGGTCGTCACTGACGGTGAGCGCGCGCTGGATTATCTGTTTCAGCGCGGTGAATATCAGCAGGCTCAACGCCCTGATATTATTTTGCTCGACTTGAATTTGCCTAAAATCAGCGGCCGCGAAGTACTACAGGCGCTGAAAAATAGTGAACAGACACGGGATATACCGGTGATTATTTTGTCGAGTTCAAAGGATGCGATGGATATCAAACAGTCTTACCAGCTACATGCCAACTGCTTTGTCAGCAAGCCGGTATCGCTAAACAGCTTTATCGAAGTGGTGCAGAGCATCGAATCCTTTTGGATAGACATCGTCAAATTGCCCTCGCAGTGATATGCCATGACAGACGCTAAAGAAGCGCAACAGCTACAAGAGTTTACCCGTATCATCTCTCACGATGTAGGAGGGGCGCTGCGCGGTGTCAGCCAGTTAACGGCGATGCTGGAACGCGATATCAGCGATAGGTTAAGCGAAAAAGAGCGTTATTGGATGGGGCTGATTAAACTCAGTGCCGAACGCAGCCAAGGGATGGTCGAGGCCGTGACGCAATACAACCGTTTGGCCGAGGCACTGCAGAGCCCTCAGCTGTTGGACCTACGACCGCTCATTGAAGCGCAGCTGGTGCATTTGGCACAGAAGTCGGGAACCGAGCTGACTCTGCACAGTTCTCTAGCCCAAGTGCAGTTAGAGGGCGCTGCTGAGCACTGGCGAATTCTGGTGCAATCGCTGTTGAGCAACGCGGTACGCTTTTGTCAGCGCGATAGCGGCGAAGTGCGTGTTAGCCTCCAGGTCGATGGCCCATATGTTTACTTCGCAGTAGAAGATAACGGCACGGGGCTGGCAGAAAATCGGCGCGAGCACTACTTGCAGCTGTTTAAAACCAGCGCAGAGCAGACAGACTTAATGCACTTAGGCGCGGGATTGAGCTATTGTGCACGCATTGCTGAGCTCAACGGTGCGGTATTGCAATTGACGGACTCAGAGCTTGGAGGGCTCAAGGTGATTTATCGATTTTCAACACAGGGATGTCTATGAAAGAGCAGCCGGTACAGCTGGCGTGTGAAGGTGATGCACACAGCAATGTTTTTCTGATCGCCGAAGACAGTCCCGTCGATGAGGCCATTGTTCGCGGTATGTTGGAGGAGGTGTATCACGGGCAGTTTACACTGCACAGTGTTGCGCGCTTTGCCGATATTGAAGCGGCGCTGGCGAGTGGTGATTACGAAGTGCTAATTCTCGATATGAACTTGCCAGATAGCACGGGGCCCGAGGCGGTTAATTTACTGAGTGAAAGTCACCCAGAGCTTCCTGTCGTGGTATTGACTGCCCAGGGTGATCTCCAGACCGCCGCGCAGTCGTTCAAGCTTGGGGCACAGGATTTTCTGGCGAAAAGCCAATTGACACCTCAGCTACTGAGCCGCAGTTTACACTACGCGATAGAGCGTAAAAAAGTCGACTTAGCGCTGCGTCGCTCTATCGGTGAAATTGAAGAAAAGAACAGTATTTTAGAGCGCTTGGCACATACGGATTTTCTGACAAACTTGCCAAATCGCGCACACTTTGAAAGCTCCCTGAGTCTGATGATAGAGCGCGCTAAACGCGCCGAGCAGCGCTTTGCGTTGCTCTATATCGATTTAAATGATTTTAAAAGCGTCAATGACAGTTTTGGCCACGCGATAGGCGATACTCTGCTTAGGCAGGTCGCACAGCGCTTGTTGGCTACTGTGCGAAGCTCAGACTTTGTCGGTCGCATAGGTGGCGATGAATTTGTGATTTTTACGGATTTTATCGAGGCAGAGGAAGAGGTGTACCACTTAGTTGACCGCCTGAGCGAAGCTTTTGATATCCCTTTTTCCATAGAGCGCAAAGAAATCCAAAACCAGCCGTCTATTGGGGTGGCGTTTTACCCTAAAGCAGCAACCTTTGAGCTCTTGATGAAACACGCCGATCACGCGATGTACGAGGTTAAATCACGTGAAGACAGTGATAGCCCCGTGGGTTTTTACACCGATGATCTAGACCGTAAGTACGCGCGTAAACTGCAGATACAAAGTGCGTTCAACGGTGCGATTGAGCGCAGTGAATTTCAGGTGTTTTTTCAGCGGGTAGAAGACTTAGATGACCCTGAGTGCTACTTGTTTGAGGCGTTGCTGCGCTGGAACTCGCAGCAGATGGGGGTGGTGAGTCCCGCTGAATTTATTCCTATCTTTGAAAACAGTCCTGTAATTAACCAGCTGACCAAGTTGGTACTGGCCCAGGCGCGCGATTTACACGACCGCCTGGTCGGCGCAGGTAAACACTTGTGTAGGATCAAAGTGAATGTCACCGCCTCGCAGCTCTCCAGTGCGGTGTTTTGCGATCAGTTCTTATCCTGGATGGAAGAGTACGCTATCCCGCCGGCGCGGATTTGCCTTGAACTCACCGAGCGTCAGGTGATTAAAAACACGCGCGCTTGCCTGCGTCAGCTGAAAAAGCTTCGCCAGCGTGGTGTGGGGATTGCGCTGGATGATTTTGGTACCGGTTTTACCTCGGTCAAGCACATCATAGAATTTCCTATCGATTACTTGAAAATCGATATCTCGTTGATTCGCGACATACACAAGCGCAAGCGTAACCAGGCGCTGGTGGCGGGAATCGTCGAGATGGGGCACCGTTTGAAATTGAAAATTGTCGCTGAGGGTGTTGAGACCCGTGAGCAGTATGAGGTGTGTAAAAGCCTCAAATGCGACATGTTACAGGGCTACTACATCCATAAACCCGCGGCCACGGCAACACTCTACCAACAGTTTTTGTAGCGGCTAGTCTCTGGCTTAGAGTAAGTGTCTGAGCCTGGCGCCTACCACTTCAAAGTGGTTGCGCTGGTAAAAGGCCAGCGTGCGCGCGCTCTGCGCTACCGGCGGCGAGCCGACTTCTAAGCGCTGCCACTGACGCCTGCGAGCGAGATCTCGCGCTGCGTTGAGCAGCTGCTCGCCAACCTTGAGAGAGCGATGTGAAGGTGTAACGTAGAACTCTGAAATCTCACCGAATAGCCCACCTGCGTAAATCGAGGCGCACTGGTGTAGGGTCAACACCCCGACAAATTCATCGCCATCCTGCGCCAACAGTGCCCAAATGTGTTCGCCTGTCAGCAGCTGTGCTGCCAGTTGCGGTGTCACCAGCACTTTGGTCGCTTCGGCTTCTTTGGGATCCAGTTCGAGCAGTAGAGCGCGCACTAAGTGTGCTACCCGCTCAGGGTGATCTCGCCCGTCGATTATCTTGCAGTTACTCACTTGGGCGCTCCTATAGCTTGTCTCTGATGGAGTAATAGGTCATCGCCAGCACGAGCCCAGGCCAGCGCAGCAGCGTTCCACCCGGGAAGGTCGGCGTCGGCACTTTGGCCATCACATCGAACTTTTCGGCGCTGCCGGCGATAGCCTCAGCCATGAGCTTACCGCAGAAGGTCGCCATGCCAACGCCGTGCCCAGAGTAGCCCACAGCGCAGAACGTGCTGTCTGATAGGCGCTCGATAAAGGGCATGCGATTGACTGTAATGCCTAAGGTGCCACCCCAGCCGTAGTCGAGTTTGATCCCTTTGAGCTGGGGGTAGATTTCGAGCATTGGCTTAGTCACAAACTGTTTAATGTCCTGCGGGAATTTGAAACTGTAGTTCTCGCCGCCGCCAAACAGCATGCGTCTGTCGGCGCTGAGGCGGAAGTAGTTGATGACAAACTTGGAATCGGCCACGGCGACGTTGTCCCGAATCAGGCCTTGAGCAGTCTCTTCGCCCAAGGGCTCAGTGGCAACGATAAAATTGTTGATCGGCATGATTTTCTTAGCCACATCGCGATCCAAGTCGTCGAGGTAGCCGTTGCAGGCGAGCAGCACATAGCGCGCGCTGATCTCTCCGTTTTCCAGTGTCACCTTGGCAGGTGAGCCCTTGCTGTAACGGGTGACCGGTGAGTTCTCGTAGATAGTGACGCCAGCTGCTGTGGCGGCACGCGCTAGCCCCAGCGCGAAATTGAGCGGGTGTAAATGCGCAGATTCGGTGTAGAGGCAGCCGCCGTGATAGGCCTCTGAGCCGACCATTTGGCGGATCTCGTCGCGCTCGACAAAGCGCACGGCGTCATAGCCGTACTCGCGCTGCAAGTGCTCGACAGTGGCACGGCTGTCTTCGACATAACTAGCCTTGTGATCGGCGTGAAGGATGCCCGGGGTGAGGTCGCAGGCTATGTGGTGTTTATCGATCAAGGCTTTGCACAAGCGTACAGATTCCAGGGCCAAATCCCACAGTTTACGGGCTTCGGCTTTGCCAAATTTTTGCTCTAATTCTTCTTGCTCGACGCGCTGGCCTATCCCCAGTTGGCCGCCGTTGCGCCCAGAGGCGCCCCAGCCGATGCGGTGCGCCTCGAGCAGAGTGACCTTGTAGCCGGCCTCGGCGAGGTGCAGCGCCGCACTGAGCCCGGTAAAACCACCGCCGATGATGCACACATCGGCCTCCTCGCTACCGCGCTGGGCGGGAAAGGGAGGGAGCAAATGTGCCGTGGCGGCGTAGTAGGAATCCGGGTACTGGCCGGCGATATCGTTGTGGGTC
>JBMZCU010000070.1:0-221 GCA_049613705.1 Pseudomonadales bacterium
GTTTGTACGCGATGAGGACGGGCGCATTACAGGCTACGCCTTTGACAGCGCCCAGCAGCTGGTTGTACCGACCAGTGTCGATGTGGGCCATCACGGCCCAGATATAGGTTATGACCTCCCGCTTGAAGAACTTGTCGACGACATTGACCGCGCCTGCAAGGCCTATTTGAAAGTGGGCATTACTTCGGTGGTCGACCCACAGGTGACAACCCGAGAAATGC
>JBMZCU010000070.1:231-11899 GCA_049613705.1 Pseudomonadales bacterium
GCAGAACAAGCTGAGCATTAAAACGACTTGTATGTACCTCTCCAACCATCAAAATGCCATCAACGAGCTGGGCATCACCGACCATATCGGTAACGACCTCCTCTCAATCGGGCCGATGAAGTACTACTGTGACGGCGCGCTGATCGGTGGAACGGCGCTGTTCTACGCCGATGAGCCACAGGGCGAACACGGCTGTAAGTGCAACAAGAGCGCCGGGCGCGGCTACACTTATTGGCCCGATATCGAAGCCTTTCAGGAAGCACTCATTGACACCCACTGTCGCGGCATGCAATTTGGCGTGCACACCCAAGGTGATATGGCGATGGACATCGTGCTCGATGCCATTGAAGAAGCGCAGCGCCGCAAACCGCGTCCAGAAGCGCGCCACCGCATTGAGCACTGCCATGGCCCTAGCCGCGAGCAAGTGAGCCGAATTAAGGCACTGGGCGTGATTCCTGTCACCCAGCCAGGACAGATTTACGAAACCGGTGACGACCTGACCGAGATCTATGGAGAGCGCCGCGCCAAACGTTTCTGCCCGCTGCGCGATATGCTCGAAGAAGGCGTACCCGCCGTCATAAGCACTGATGCATTTGTGCAGTCCTACAAGCCCTTTGATACCATCAGCGCCGCGGTCAACCGCGTCAGCCTAACCAGTCGTGACATGGGCGATGCACAGCGCATTAGCACTCTCGAAGCAGTGCGCAGCTATACCTACAACGCAGCCTACTCGGTCTATCACGAAAATCGAAAGGGCTCGCTGGAGAACGGGAAGCTTGCAGATATCGCCATTATCGACGGCGACTTACTCGCCTGCCCGAGCGATAAAATCCGCGACTTAGAGATCCTTATGACGATCTCCAACGGGGAGGTGCTCTACCAAAAAGACGCCTAGCGACAAGCGCTGTTCGCCTTGAGCTGCCAGCCCTAGGCAGTTCAAGGCCCAGCACACTCAGCGCCTAAAAAGGCGCTCGCACGATGAGATTTCCAATAACAATAACTAGGAGAATCACCCATGAGTACCACTCAACCTGCAGAGGGCAAAGGCTTTCTCGGTGACTATGACAAGCCGCTCTTCTGGGGCACCCTCGCCATTACTGGTGCCATTGTCGCCACTGGCGCGATCAGCCCTGACACATTAAAAAGCTACGCCAGCTCGGCACAGAGCTATCTGAGCAGCCAATTCGGCTGGGCGTACATATTCGCCCTCGCCGCCTACGTCGGTATCGGCCTTTGGATTGGTTTGAGCCGCTATGGCAACCTCAAGCTCGGCAAGCAGGACGATAAACCTGAGTTCAACACCTTCACCTGGATAGCAATGCTCTTTAGCTGCGGTATCGGTGTCGGCTTCTTGCTGTGGGGCGTTGCTGAGCCTCTCTATCACTATATGCAAACGCCCTATATGGCTGAACCTGCCACACCTGAAGCAATACCCGTCGCACTGCAGATCACTTCACTGCACTGGGGACTGCACACTTGGATGGGGTACTGCATTGTCGGCCTGTGCATCGCCTTCCCCGCCTTTCGCTACAACAAGCCGATGAATATCGGTGTCGCACTAACAGGCCTTCTCGGCGATAAAACGCAGAGCAGCATATGGGCACGTCTTCTCGATCTCGTTGGCGCTGTCGCAACAATCGGCGGTATCGCAACCGTACTCGGGTTGGGGGTTATTTCTATCGATTACGGTATTAGCCACCTCTTCGGTATTGAAACCAGCGCCACAGTCAAAGTTGTCATCATCGCTACGCTGGCCATCATGTACAGTCTATCCTCTGTCTCCGGTCTCAAGCGCGGCGTGGCGTACTTAAGTACACTCAACGTCGCCATTGTCGTCGCACTGTGTATATTCCTGCTGCTGGCCGGTGAAACAAACACTCTGCTGCGTTACTACGTCACAGGTATAGGCAACTATCTGGGCAACCTGCTACCGATGACGTTCTGGGCTGACCCTTTGCAAAAAACGGGCTGGATTAACTGGTGGACAATCTTCTATTGGTTGATCGTGATTTCCTGGTCTCCCTTCGTCGGCGGTTTTGTCGCGCGTATCTCACGCGGTCGCACACTGCGCGAGTTCATTCTCTTTGCCGTCCTCACGCCGACAATGTGCTCTATGCTCTGGTTTGCGGTTATCGGCGGTTCCGCAATCAACCTCGAGGCGGCCGGTGAAGTAAAAATCTTTGAAGCAGTGCAGGCCAATCTGGGCTCGGGTATCTACGTCCTACTCGAAAGCTTCCCACTGAGTGAAGTCCTCAGCGTAGTCGTTTTCTTTAGTATGATTATCTTCTTGGTCACCTCAGCCGACTCCGCCTGTTTCTTTGTCGCTATGCAGATGTCTAAAGGCGCCTACGAACCAACCTTAGGTATGAAAGTAACCTGGGGAATCATCACCGGCCTACTGGCAATCGTGCTACTGCTCAGCGGTGGCTTACAGGCCGTACAGACAGCATCTATTGTCGCCGGCAGCCCCTTTGCCATTGGCATCGCCTTTATGGTGTGGTCGCTGGTGCGCTCACTCAAGCGTGAATACGACATTGAGTACGGCGCCATCCGCTCCCCGGCACCGAGCGTCGTTTAAACACCTCCTCACTCGCAGAGCCCAAGGGCTCTGCACCTCTCTTGTCTCCCCGACTCTCTCTCCTCAGTTAGATTTACCTTCGCTTTACATTTTTAAGAGCGGCTGCGCGCGTTTTGGTGTATGATCGTGGCAATTTCAATTGTATATACAACCTAGCAGGTCACCCAATGACATCGCAAGTTTGCTTCACGACTGAAGGCTCTACCCCTGTACTTATCAGCATGCCACACAACGGGACAGCACTAGCCCCGGAAATCGAACCTAAGCTCACCCCCACTGCACGTGAGGTACCCGATACGGATTGGGCGATCGATGTGCTTTACGATTTCGCCGAGCAACTGGGGGTGCACACCTTACAACCGACATACAATCGTATCGTGATTGATCTCAATCGCGACCCACAAGGTGTCAACCTCTATCCCGGCGCTCAGAGCACAGAACTCTGCCCGACAAGCTGTTTCGACTTCAGTGATATTTACCGCCAAGGCATGGCTCCGGATGCGCATGAAGTGGCGCGCCGAGTTCAAACTTACTGGCAGCCCTACCACAGTACACTGGCACTGAAGCTCGAGCAGATTCGCGCCGAGCACGGTATTGCTATCTTGCTCGATGCGCACTCTATTCGCTCTCAAGTAGCGCGCTTTTTTGAAGGTGAGCTACCCGATTTCAACTTTGGCACCGCAGATGGCTCTAGCTGCAGCGACGCCCTGCAAACACACCTCGCTGCGTTTGATAGCGCCCCTTACTCACAAGTCAGCAATGGCCGCTTTAAAGGGGGCTACATCACCAGAGCCTATGGTCAACCGCAAAATAACATTCACGCGGTCCAGCTAGAGCTTTCCCAGCGCACTTACATGAACAGCACTCAGCAGACTTACGATGAAGCCAACGCCGCTCAGGTCAAACCTGTACTGCGCCGCTTTGTCGAGCACTTGCTAAGCTTTGCACAGACTCACAAGGAGGCACTGTGAAACTCTTTTGCACCGCTATACTCACGCCACAAGGCTGGCTGCAAAACCAAACACTCGACATCGTCGACGGACACATCAACGCGATCATCGACGGCTGTGACAGCACTGCCAAACACGCGCGCGGCCCTGTGATCCCAGGTATGGTCAACTGCCATTCCCACGCTTTCCAGCGCGCCTTTGCCGGATTCAGCGAACAGGGCAGCGAGGGTCAGGACAGCTTCTGGACCTGGCGCAAAGTGATGTACAAGTTCCTCGGTCAACTCACCCCCGAGCAGTGTCAAATCATCGCGCGCCAACTGTATATCGAAATGCTAAAAGCCGGTTATACTCGCGTCGCCGAGTTCCACTACTTACACCACGACAGCAATGGCGAGCGCTACGCCAATATAGCCGAGATGTCGCAACAGATCTTCGAAGCCGCGAGCAGCTGCGGCATTGGATTGACTCACCTGCCCGTGCTCTATCGCTACGCCGGTTTTGGCGAGCAAGCTCCAAGTCACGGCCAACGCCGCTTTATCAACGACATTGAGCCATTTAACGAGTTGGTGAGTGCCGCCCACCAGCTAAGCACCCAGTACCAAAACTGTAATGTCGGCATCGCCCCGCATTCACTGCGCGCCACCAGTGCGGCACTGATTGAACAAAGCGTCGCCCACTTACACAGCCTCGACCCCAGTGCTCCTGTACACATCCATATCGCAGAGCAACAACTAGAAGTGCAAGATAGTCTAGCTCACAGCGGCGCCCGCCCGGTGCAGTGGTTGCTCGATAATATCGACGTAGACAAGCGCTGGTGCCTTATTCACGCGACGCACTTAACCGCGCAAGAGCGCACAGCCATGGCCCGCAGCGGAGCCGTTGCCGGTATCTGTCCAACGACCGAGGCCAACCTCGGCGACGGTATATTCCCAACTTGTGAATACCTAGAAGACGGCGGGGCGCTAGCCATAGGCTCTGATAGCCACATCAGTGTCAACCCAATTGAAGAACTGCGGTGGCTCGAATACAGTCAGCGCATGATCAAACAGCAGCGTGCCCTATTGGCCAGCGCAAAGACACCTTCAGTCGGCGCCAACTTGTGGCAACTGGCAGCACGTGGCGGCGCCCAAAGTAGTGCACAAAACAGCGGGGAAATTGCTGTCGGCAAGGCCGCTGACCTCCTTGTGTTAGACCCGCAAAAACTCGCTCTCTATGCCAACAGCTCTCAATACCTCATGGACAGTACGCTCTTTGCCTGCCGAGAAAACCCCGTCGCCGATGTGATGGTTGCCGGTCGCTGGGTCATTGAGGAGGGCAGGCACGCATTGCAAGTGCGCAGTGAACGTGAGTTCGCCAGTACACTTACCACCCTGGCGAAAACACTCTAACGGTAAAGCGCAACCGGCTAGATTCAGTACAAAATCGACACATATGTCGATTTTGTACTATAAATAGTCGAGGGGATGTTAGGCCTCTAACTCTGCCAACTTATATGCTCTGTCTATAAAACAAACAGAGACTTCTGCACGGTGTGAATAACATCTCACACCGTGCAGGGATAAAAGTACAGAGGCAGAGCATGAACCAAAACGCACAGCAAACGCTGGATACAGCCGGTTACAGTCAGTATAAAATAGAGCACACACTCAACGATGTTACCCTAGGTACGCAATCGCTCACTGTCACATGGAGCGATGGCCACCACAGCGAGTATCACTATCTTTGGCTGCGCGATAATTGCCCTTGCCCTCAATGCGTTAGCACACTAACTCGCGAGCAAATTTTTGAGATCTGCGATGTCCCACTCACCCTCAACGCGACCGAGGCCTCACTCACTGAAGACGGGCGGCTTAGCGTGCACTGGGACTGTGACAACCACCACAGTACCTTCCACCCCGGCTGGCTGCGCAGTCATTGCTACAGTGAAGCGGCAAGGGCTGCACGACAGTGGCAGCCCAATGTTTGGGATGCCGATAAAATTGACCGCGAATTAGCCCGTTTCGATGCCCAAGAGGTGCTCAGTGACGATAGAGCGCTACTTGCTTGGCTGCGCGCACAGCGTGATGACGGGATCTGCCTGATCCAAAACCTGGACACAACACCTGGCTCATTGGTCGAGGTCGCTGAGCGTATCTCATTTATCCGCGAGACCAATTTCGGCACCTTGTTCGACGTCAAGTCCAAACCCGATGCCAACAGCGCAGCCTACACGACTCTGCGCCTTCCTCTGCACACCGATCTACCCACACGCGAACTGCAACCGGGGCTGCAGTTTCTGCACTGCTTGATCAACGATGCCGAGGGTGGCGAGTCAATTCTAGTTGACGGTTTTAAAATTGCAGAGCACATGCGCCAGCACTTTGCAGATGACTTTGAAGCGCTGTGTACTCTGCCCATGGATTTCTACAATAAAGATCGAGAGAGCGATTATCGCTTTCGCGCCACACCACTAGTACGCGATGCCAGCGGCACAGTCATTGAGGTTCGCTTAGCCAACTTCCTGCGAGGCCCGCTCGACTTACCCGCCCCTCAAGTCAGCGCTCTCTACCGTGGCTACCGCCAATTTATGCTGCTAACCCGTGAGCCGCAGTTTCAATTTTTCTACCGCTTGGAAGCTGGCGACCTTGTGGTCTTCGATAACCGACGCGTACTTCACGCGCGCAATGCTTTCAATCTCGAGCGCGGCATGCGCCACCTTCAGGGTTGCTACGTTGACCGGGATGAGCTGTTATCGCGTATTCGCGTGCTCGAGCGCGACTTAGACTGAGAAAGACCCCAAGCAGCGAAAAGCTGGCACCGAGCACAAAATTTTGCTCTTATAGAGACACCTTTACCGCTCGAGAACAAACCATGGATTACGCCGACATACGCGGGCGCTTATTGAGCCGCCCCGAAGCACAGGAAGACTTCCCGTTCGCGCCAGACATTGCTGTCATGAAGATCAAAGGCAAAATGTTCGCCACGCTCTCCACCGGTAAAACACTGGATGGCCAGGCGAGCTGCCCACATATCAACCTCAAGTGCGATCCAGAGCAGGCGCTGATGCTGCGCGATATTTTCCCCGCGGTAATCCCCGGCTATCACATGAACAAGCGCCACTGGAATACCCTAGTGCTGGACGGTTCAATTCCCGCAGGCGAGGTACAGCGCATGCTCGAGCACTCATACTCGCTGGTGGTAAAAGGGCTAACCAAAGTTCAGCGCACGGCACTAGAGCTCAGCTACTCTGCGCAGGAACTCCACCCACAGCATCACTAATCCCCTCTGCGGCACACTGTGCGCCAAAGCCCTATACTATACTGGGCATTAGTTTTTCCTATGCGAGAGCAACTTTATTTAAAATATCGCCAAAAATTTAAATAAAACATTATAAACCTCTGTTATTCATTATTTTTTCAGGGTTATTCATCTAGAATTGCACGCTCTCACCTCTATCGCTAAAAAATCATAGGAATACCCATGCAACTCGTTCTAATCACCCTCGCACTGATCGCGTTCGCCTCGATTGTGCTCGAGGAAGTGATTCATATTAACAAAGCCAAAACGACCCTCTTTCTCGGCACGCTCTCCTGGTTGCTGTTGTTTATTTTTCCACAGCACGGCTTGAGCCGCGAAGAAACGCAATTGCTACTCAATGAGAACTTGATGGAAATTGCCACTTTATGGCTCTTTTTAATGGCGGCGATGACTTTTGTCGCGTTCCTCAATCACCACGGTTTGATTGAGTCCATGATCTACAAAGTCCTCCCCAAGCGCATTGGTGAAAAGTCGCTGATGTTTCTGGTTGCCATTTTCGCCTTTGTCTTTTCCTCACTCTCGGACAATATCACTGCGACACTGATCTCAGTCGCGCTGGTGCTATCGCTCAAGCTCGAGCGTAAAAAAACCATCAAGTTTGCAGTACTGGTCGTCTTTGCCGTCAATTCCGGTGGCGTCTCCTTAATTACAGGTGATGTCACGACTTTGATGATTTTCCTCGAGAATAAAGTCGATATCCAAGACTTACTGTGGCTCTCAATTCCCTCATTTGTCAGTGTCATGTTCCTGTGCTTTCTCCTCTCGCGCTCGCTTCAAGGCGTTGCAGTTATTGAGCAGCAAGAGCGCCGTGAAGACTTGGTCGGCAAACGCATTGCCGCGTTATTTCTATGCACTATCATCGCAACAATAGTGCTCAACGTAACTGCGCAAGTCCCTCCGGTGTTGACCTTCTTGTTTGGTATGTCGCTCATGTTTTTGCTCGGCCGTATCTTTTACCGCGGTGATAAACGCGAAAACATGCTCGACTACTTGCGCGTCATTGAGTACGACACCTTGTTATTCTTCCTGGGAATACTCTTACTTGTGGGTATGCTTAAAGAGATAGGCGTGCTCGACTCGCTGGTCCAGCTCTATCAATTAATGCCGACGGTTGTGGCAAACTTTGCCATGGGGCTGATTTCCTCGCTGGTCGATAACGTTCCGTTAACGGCGGCAATCCTAAAGTCAAACATCGCGATGTCGCCAGCACAGTGGCTTTCACTGACTTATGCGGTAGGGGTCGGTGGATCGCTTTTGGTTATCGGCTCCGCCGCGGGGATTGTGGCCATGAGCAAGGTGAGTGAAATCAGTTTCTTTTCCTACATGCGCTACAGTTTTTATTTGCTGCTGGCATACAGTTTGGGCTATGCGGGAAGTTACGCGGTGGGCTTACTGCTGTTTGCACAGGCCTAAAAAAATGCTCCCCCAGCAGTAGGGGAGCAAACCATACAAATCATCAAAAGAGTCGTGCAGCTCAGCGAGCGTACCCAAGTTGTAGCAATTGCTGTGCTGTGATGCGCTCATCCACTCTCGCGGCGTGCTGATGAGCGTAGTATTCAGCTCTCAGCTGAGAACTTGGCTGCGCCGTTGCGCTCGCTGAAGGGACCTTTCGCTCTGTGCTAAAGACAAATTTGGCGCAGGCGTTTTTCAAACGAAATAAGACGAATTCAATTTCATTTTTTCTTAAGTCAGTACTTGCGTAATTCATGCGGCCTCCACATCAGCCTGGGGCTGATTCGTTTATTCATCCCGTTCAGCATTGAACGTATGGCTATTTTCACGATAATCCCCGATACTGACAAACGATAAAAACTTCCACTCACATTAGAAAAAGTTAATCGAATGAAATCTAGAGTCTCACTCACCGCGCTCAAGTTTTTCCGCCAAGCCGCCCTTTCGATGAGCTTTAAGGAAGCCGCTGAGCAACTCTATGTTACCCAGGCAGCGGTTAGCCAGCAGATCAAATCGCTAGAGCAGAGCATGGGCGTTAAACTGTTTAATCGGCACAACCGCGAAATCAGCCTTACTATAGAGGGCCAGCAGTTACTGCCTTACGTCTGCCGCGGCTTCGACGCCTTCGACGAGGGCCTCGCAAGCTTGGGGGATGACCCTAACCCCGATTTAATAAACCTCACCTCGCTGCCCTCGTTTGCCAGTCGATGGCTGATCCCCAAAGTGGCTAACTTCCAAGCTATTCACCCTGACATTAGCCTGCGGATCTCGCCCTCACTGCGCCTCGAACCTTTCGTCAACGGCCAGCTTGATTTAGCAGTACGCTACGGCCGGGGGAACTACGAGGGGCTCTACAGCCGTTTTTTATGCCATGACTATCTACTGCCGGTGTGTCATCCCGAGCTGGTTGATTTAACCCAGCCTATCGTGCCGCAACTCAGAGATATCGCCCTCTTAACAGATGATGGTGTGGATGTAGAGGAGGCGTGGAAGCCTTTTTTGAAAGAACTCGGTATTCCCAGCCACCGCAAGATTTCCAAACTTCACGTCGGTGACTCAAATATGCTGATCGAACCTATTCTGTGCCGCCAGGGCATGTCACTGCTGCGCTTTAGTTTGATTTACGAGTTACTCAAGAATCACCAATTGATTTGTCCGCTCCCCTTTTACTTTCAAACCGGTTATTCCTACTATCTGGTCGGACCGCAGCGCCACTTCCAATACCCTAAAATACAAGCTTTTGAGCAGTGGCTAATACAGGAGATGAAAGTCATTGAGACGCACTGGCAAGATTACTCACAAGACAATCTCAAAGAAGTGAAAATCAATGTCACAGGCTAATCCAGCCAGCATCGAACAACCAAGGCACATATCGCCCCCTTTAGCAATGTGAAAATTTTCACATTGACTTAGATCAATATCCAACCATACTTGAACTTAAGCATACTAAATGACGCCCAAGGCCCGAGAAACAAGGGCTTTAACGGCCTTTAGTGCTCCTCTAAATCGTAGCTAGGCGCTTCAGGCAGCGTCTGAGGTTGTACTATGAAAATAAAATTCAAAATAATTCTTATCTCTGCGATCACTTTCGTATTGATTTCGCTTGCGCTTATTAGTCAGCGTATTTCGGTGACAGCCAATGACAACTTACTCGATGCCAGCGAGAAGCGTTTTCTGTCCAGCGCACTGGCTAAAGAATTTGCCGATTCTTCGGCAAACCTGACGCGTCTGGCGCGCTCTTTCGTTTCGACAGCTGAGCAGCGCTATAAAGATCAGTACTGGGATATCGTCAAGTGGCGCAACGGTGAAATCGCGCGACCAGACACGGTGTACAGCGCAATGCACATTGGAGAGAGAATAAAACTTACTGAGATCATGCAAGAGCTCAATTTCACCGCACAGGAATTGGCACTACTGGCAGAGGCGGGTTCCTTGTCTGATAATCTCATCAAGACAGAAACCCAGGCGATGGACTCTGTAACCTCGAACACGATAGTTGACGGGCCCTTTTTCCCCCTCGACGACGAGCCTGTCAAAGACTTCTCGATCCGCATCCTGTTCGATGACAATTACCACGCCGAGGTAGCTAAAATCCAGGGCCCTGTGGCAGAGTTTTTCAATGTACTCGATCAGCGCACACAACAGGCACTAGACACGCAGATTAACCGCGCTAGCTTTTGGTTGGACACTGCTTTCTTCTTCCTCGTCGCTGCAGTTCTTGCTTTAGGCATATTGATCTTCATGTCAATCAAAGCGATTTTCAACCCGCTTGATCGCGTGGTGAAAGCGATGTTCGACATCAGCCAAGGCGATGGAAAAATTAGCAGCCGCCTCGCCGTTGACGGCAAGGACGAGCTGTCCGAGTTGGCGCGCGGCTTTAATCTCTTTGTCGAGGACATCGAAAAAGTCGTCACGAATGTCAGCGGTTCCGCGGCCAGTATCTCCCAGGCCTCAAATGAGCTCTCACTGACGGCCACAGACACTGACAACGCAATCTCGGAGCAAAAAGATTCAATCAACCAAGTATCCGCGGCGATCAACGAACTCTTAACCACTATTCAAGGGGTTGCTGAACAGGCGGGAGATGCGGCCAGTGCGGTGCAAAACTCCAACAGCGAGGCTGCCCAAGGGCGCCGCAAGGTCGAACAGATGTCGAGTAGCATCGACAACCTGACCCGTGAAATCCAGAGCGTAGCCGATGCCATTCAAAAAGTGGAAAACGACAGCAACACCATAGGTACCGTACTGGATGTCATCCGCGGCATCGCCGATCAAACTAACTTACTCGCGCTTAACGCGGCGATTGAAGCGGCGCGCGCAGGCGAACAGGGGCGCGGTTTCGCGGTCGTTGCCGACGAAGTACGCAGCCTGGCACAGCGCACCCAAAGCTCGACCACGGAAATACAAAACATGGTTGAAAGCTTACAAAGCGGCGCTGCCCAAGCCGTTTCTATGATGCAAACAAGTAAAACCAAAGCGCTGGAGTGTGTTGATCAAGCCAACGAGACCGGCAATGTAATTGGCAATATCTCCTCGTCGATTTCTTCAATCAATGAGATGAACAATCACATCGCTACCACCAGCACGCAACAAAGCTCAGTGGTCGAGGAGATAAACCACAACATCATCGACATCCTAGATAAAACTCAACGCATAGCCGAAGCGTCACAGAAGACGGCAAACAGCAGTGAACAATCACGTACTTTGTCGAATCAGTTGAGTGCCGTGGTTGGTGAGTTTAATACCTAGCCCTGCTAACGCGCTTCGCCGTGTGCAAGGATGCACACGGGCGATGCACGGGAGCCTTTGACAGTGACCTGCCCGGGTATACAAGTCCTTGGAAAAAGCAGGCTGATGGAACGCATCAGATAAAGTAATGCCCCCTTGATTG
>JBMZCU010000071.1:0-11837 GCA_049613705.1 Pseudomonadales bacterium
CACGACACCGACACCGACATTAACAACACCAGCACCAGCACCAGCACCAGTGAATAATGCGGCAACCGCGCCACCACCTGCAACGCAAACACTACCAAATACTCAAACTGCTTCCCCTGTGATACCTAGCGCCTCGCCCAGCACTGCCAATAGTACGCCGCCGCCCGCTACCGCTCAGCCCTTACCGCAGACAGCTGTCAATACTGCCAGTGTCCCGCAGCAAGCGCCAACGCCGTTAAATACCCCACAGGTGAGTACAGCTGCGCCAGCACAGCCTATTCCCCTTACCACAACTGCAGCTGCACCCTCATCAAACGCAATATCGCAACAAACACTCACGCCTTCGAACAGTGGTAACCCAACGATTCAAGGCCCACAGACCCAATCAGCAGGTAGCACACCGAACACGCTAACGGCCAATTCATCAGCGCTACCTGCCACTGTGAGTTCAACATCACAACCTGCCATTAACGCTGGCGCACAAAACTTTCAGCTAAACAACTTGCAACCGCTAAACGCGCCCCTACAACTGCGTGTAGCGGGCCAAAACATAGCACTTCAAGCTCCCGCTAATTTGCCAAACTTACAACAGGTACAAATCACCCGCAGTGAGGGGCTACAAGCGAATATCCAATGGCAACAGCCTCTGCCAACAGTCAGCCAGCAACCGCTCTCAGGGTTTAAGCTCACCCCAGTTCAACAGCAGACGCTCGAGACCAACTTGCGCCAAGTGCTGCCACAGCAGATCCCTATAGCCGAAGGTATTAACCAGCTCGTACAGCAGTCAGTTCAAAGCCCCAGTGCCGCACAGGCCGGCATTGATAAAGTAGCGCTTTCTATCATGCAACTTTTTGGTGTCAAACCCGGCGCTAGCGACAGCAGTGAGACGATCAAGCGAAATGTACTCAACGGCGGCCTTTTTACCGAGGGCAAACTCGCTAAAGGCGGCGCGCAAGGGGATCTAAAGAGCTTCCTTTCACAGCTTAGCCGCCTAGCAGATACACTGCCCAAAGAGCAGCGCGAAACCATTCAAAACACCGCCGAGCGCATGCTCGCAAGAGTCACAAGTAATCAGATAACCCACGTACAACAGCAGCAGGTGCGTACAGAGGTGCAAAACGAGCGTAGTTTTCAGCTCGATTTACCGATTCATCAAGACGGCAAACTAGATAACGTAGAAATGGAACTCAAACAGCGTAAGCATCAAAACGAGGCTGGCGAGTATATTTCTATCTGGAGCGTAAAATTACACTTCGATCTAGAGGCGCGAGGTGAAGTCGATGCAGAAGTGGCGCTCAACCCACTGGAAAACAGTATTTCTACAACCTTTCACTGTACGCAACAAGCCACCTTGCGCGAAATAGAACAGCAACTGCCAAGTTTTAGGCAGGAGTTGAGCGATCAAGGGTTTGACGTACAAACGCTTCACTGTGCACAGGGAAGCCAACTTGCGCAGCAAAACAATCACGTCAGTAAACGTTACGTCGATATCAGAACATGAGTAAACAAACCGAAAACAAACCTATCGATGGCGCCGTCGCACTGAAATACGATGCACAGTCAACAGGTGTGCCTACAGTCGTCGCGAAAGGCAAAGGCGAAATAGCGGAGCAAATCATTGAACTTGCCCGTGAGCACGATGTACACATTTATGAGAGCCCAGAACTACTAGAGATCCTGATCAGGCTTGAAGTGGGCGATGAAATACCCGAAGCACTCTACCGCGCGATAGCCGAAGTTATTGCCTTTACCTACAACCTCAAAGCCAAGCAGTAGCGTGTAATCAACACACTGCACCTCTCGTTTAGCGCATGGATAACCTCCACAGCGTGTACAAAGGTGCAGAGCATCCAGACTCTGCATCGCACTTTATAATTGTTTCGCCTGGGTATTACACCTAAGACAATTACTTTTTAGGCTCTCTCGGCTCTGCAGCAAGCGCCTGCTCAATTTCTTCAGACGACAGAGTATCAATCTGCTCAGCCCATTTAAGGTCAATTTCGCGCAATCTTGAATCGTGCTCCAAACGAAGCTCACGCCGCAATTTAGCAGCCACAAAGCGTGCCTTATCTTTAGGGTTATCCAAAAGCAGCATCGGTACTTCAACCGGGCGACCGTTATCGCCGACGGCGACCATAGTGAAATAACAGCTATTGGTATGGCGCTGCTCTCTAGAGTGAATATTCTCAGCAACAACCTTAATACCCACTTCCATGGTCGAGCGCCCAACATAATTAACTTGTGCGTAAAAAGTCACAAGCTCGCCAACTTTAACAGGCTCTTTAAAGTTCACCTGATCAACGGAGAGTGTCACTGCATAGTGGTGACTGTAATGAGCAGCACAGGCGTAGGCCACTTCATCTAACTTCTTCAAAATTGCACCACCGTGTACATTGCCACTGAAATTGGCACAGTCCGGGGTCATTAACATCGTCATAATCAAGGGTTCGGCAACTTGCATCGCTCGCTCCGTGACATCACTCATAGCACACCTCTTATCGTTATTGTTCGGCTTTTCCATATAACCCGACGGGCTAATAGTCCTTATCGGCCTGATCCAAGGTATCATTAAAGGACGCGACTTGGGGTGGTGTTTAACTAAACCTCATCCTTGCCTATTTATTCCAGTGAGTTGTCTATTAAGCATGGTCGCTTTGAGGCAAAGCGCAAGTTTTCTATACAGATAAACAACTTAGCGCCGCCGAAACATATATGCACTAATTTTCATATTCTACCTATACCCCTTTAATGTTAATTTCTCGTTCAAAGAATCGTGATAATAATTAAATATATGCACTATTGTGCATATAACTATAATTCCAGGTGAAAATATGGAAGCAAAGCAATTGCCTCACAGCGAGCATATTGAGCAGGTCATCGACCAGCTCAAAGACAAACCCGGGGCGCTACTGCCCATTCTCCACGGTATTCAAGACCACTGTGGTTACATTCCCGTTGAAGCCATCTCCAAGATTGGCGCTGCGCTAAATCAAACCAGCGCAGAAATCCACGGTGTTATCAGTTTCTATCGCCACTTTCATTTAGTGAAAGACGGCACGCACCGCGTCGAAATTTGCCGTGCTGAAGCTTGTCAGGCACGCGGCAGTCGCGCGCTAGAAAGCCACGCCAAAGAGACTCTAGGGGTCGATTATCATCAGACCACCAGTGACAGAAATATCACACTAGAGCCCGTCTACTGTTTGGGTAACTGCGCGACAGGACCCAACGTGCGCATCGGCGATGACATCATCGGCCGTATCAGCCCAGATAAATTCGACCGTCTTGTGACGCAATTGAGCACTGCAACCTTGGAGCTAAAGTAATGACAAAAATTTATGTTCCACGCGATACAACAACGCTATCGCTAGACGGCGAGCTCGTCGCTGAACGCATTGCACAGCAAGTCAGCGCTGCTGGCGCCAATGTTGAGCTTGTGCGCAACGGCTCTCGCGGCATGTTCTGGCTCGAGCCTCTAGTCGAAGTTGAGACAGCTAACGGTCGAGTGGCCTACGGACCTGTACAACCTGAAGACGTTGACAGTCTCTTTGCCGCCGACTTCATCAATGCTGGCAGCGAACACCCGCTTTACTTAGGTCTTACCGAAGAGATTCCCTATCTCGCCAAGCAGCAGCGTCTAAGTTTCGCTCGCGCCGGTGTGATCGACCCAACCAACCTAAGCGATTACCAAGCGCACAGTGGATTTGCAGGCCTGGCTAAAGCCTTGCAAATGAGCGGTCAGGATATCGTCGATGAAATCAAAGAGTCTGGGCTGCGAGGCCGAGGCGGCGCTGCCTTCCCAACCGGTATCAAGTGGCAAACAGTTCACGACTGCCCACCACAGCAAAAATACATTGTCTGCAACGCTGACGAAGGTGATTCGGGTACCTTTGCCGACCGCCTGCTCATGGAAGCGGATCCACTTGCACTGATCGAAGGTATGACAATTGCAGGCCTAGCCGTCGGTGCTACCCAAGGCTACATCTACTTGCGCTCTGAATACCCGCAGGCACACAAAATCCTCGACGAAGCGATTGAAACTGCCTACGCCAACCAGTTTCTGGGCGACAACTTGTGCGGTACTGATCGCCAGTTCCACCTCGAAGTGCGACTCGGCGCTGGCGCCTACATCTGCGGCGAAGAAACCTCGCTACTCGAAAGCCTCGAAGGCAAGCGTGGCCTCGTGCGTGCCAAGCCGCCACTGCCTGCTATCGAAGGTCTCTTCGGCCAGCCGACAATCGTTAACAACGTCCTGTCTTTTGGCGCCGTACCACACATTCTAGCTGACGGTGCTGCCAAGTATGCCGATTACGGCATGGGCCGCTCAAAGGGAACCTTGCCGTTCCAAATCGCCGGCAACGTCAACCGCGGCGGCCTGGTTGAGCTCGCCTTTGGTACGACCCTGAAAGACCTGCTGGACACCTTCGCCGAAGGCACCGCCAGCGGTCGTGCGGCCACCAGCATCCAAGTGGGCGGCCCGCTGGGCGCTTACTTGACACCAGAGCAGTTCGATACCCCATTAGAATACGAGTCATTTGCCGCGATCGGTGCAGTACTCGGCCACGGTGGTATAGTAGTGTTTGACGACACTGTCGATCTTGCCGAACAGGCACGCTTTTCAATGGAGTTCTGTGTTGAAGAGTCTTGCGGTAAGTGTACACCTTGCCGTATCGGCTCCACCCGTGGAGTTGAAGTTATCGACCGCATCCGCAACGGTGAAAACGTCGACGCCAATCTCGAGCTGCTCGATGATTTGTGCGAAACAATGATAGACATGTCGCTATGCGCCATGGGTGGGATGACGCCCTTCCCTGTACAGAGCGCTATGAAGGCCTATGCAAAAGCAGGCCATTTGCCAACCTCAACGTCACAGGAGCGTCGCAATGCTTGAGTACTTCGACCCCAGTAAAGACCTGGGCACCCCCTTTCGCGAATCACAGACCATGGTCAGCATCGAGATCGACGGCGTCGCTATGAGTGTGCCCGAGGGCAGCTCAGTGATGCGCGCTGCGGCCCTCAACGATATTAATATCCCTAAGCTCTGCGCCACGGACTCTCTTGAGCCGTTCGGCTCTTGCCGCCTGTGTGCCGTTGAAATTGATGGCCGTCGCGGCTATCCCGCCTCTTGTACCACTCCGGTCTCTGAGGGCATGGTCGTCACCACACAGACAGCCAAACTGGCCAAATTGCGCCGCAACGTGATGGAACTCTACATCTCTGATCACCCGCTGGACTGCCTGACCTGCCCTGCTAACGGCAACTGTGAGCTCCAAGATATGGCTGGCGCTGTTGGCCTGCGCGATGTGCGCTACGGATTCAGCGGTGACAACCACCTAGACGCTGAGAAAGATCACTCCAACCCTTACTTCAGCTTCGACCCGAGCAAGTGTATTGTCTGCTCACGCTGCGTACGTGCCTGTGAGGAAGTACAAGGTACATTCGCACTGACCGTCGACGGCCGTGGTTTTGAATCTAAGATTGCCGCCGGGATGGATCAGGACTTCATCGACTCTGACTGTGTCTCCTGTGGTGCTTGTGTCCAGGCGTGCCCGACCTCTACCTTAATGGAGAAGAGCGTTATCGATCACGGCCAGCCAGAGCACAGCGTCGTGACCACTTGTGCCTACTGTGGTGTTGGGTGCTCGTTCGAAGCACAGATGAAAGGTGATCAGGTCATTCGCATGGTGCCTTACAAAGGCGGCGAAGCGAACCAGGGACACTCTTGTGTCAAAGGACGCTTTGCCTTCGGTTACGCCACACACGGCGACCGCATCAAAGAGCCGATGATTCGCGACAGCATCGATCAGCCTTGGCGCGCCGTCGGCTGGGAAGAAGCGATCGAGTTCGCCGCTGACAAGCTCAAAGGCATCCAGGCTAAGTACGGTCGCGAGAGCGTCGGCGGTATTACCTCATCGCGCTGTACCAACGAGGAAACCTTCCTTGTACAGAAGCTGATTCGCACCGCCTTTGCCAACAACAACACCGATACTTGTGCCCGCGTCTGCCACAGCCCAACAGGCTTTGGCCTCAAGACCACACTCGGCGAGTCGGCGGGTACTCAGACCTTCGACTCTATTCGCAAGGCCGATAGCGTTGTAGTCATCGGTGCCAACCCGACGGATGCTCACCCGGTATTCGGCTCCATGATGCGTCGCCGCCTGCGCGAGGGAGCGAGCCTCATCGTTATCGACCCGCGCGATATCGATCTTCTGAAGACACCGCACCTCAATGAGGCGATTCACCTACAATTGCGCCCCGGCACTAACGTCGCTATGGTCAACGCGATTGCGCACGTCATCATGAAAGAGGGATTGCAAGACGACACTTTCATTGCCGAGCGCTGTGACACTGCAGCCTTTGAACGCTGGAAGTCGTTTATCCTCGAAGAGCGCAACTCCCCAGAGGCCTCTGCCGAGATCACAGGTGTCGACCCTGAACTGGCGGCGAGAGCGGCACGTGTCTACGCATCTGCAGGCAACGGCGCCATCTTTTACGGTCTAGGTGTCACAGAGCACTCTCAGGGCTCAACCATGGTCATGGGTATTGCCAACATGGCACTGGCCACTGGCAACTTGGGACGTGAAGGTGTTGGGGTTAACCCGCTGCGCGGACAGAACAACGTACAGGGCTCTTGCGACATGGGTTCATTCCCTCACGAGTTACCGGGCTACCAGCACGTCGGTGAGAAATCAGTACGCGACAAGTTCGAAGCGGCGTGGAATGTCACTATCGACAGCGAGCCTGGCCTGCGTATTCCGAACATGTTCGATGCGGCCATTTCTGGCAAGTTCAAGGGTATGTACGTTCAAGGTGAAGACATTGCCCAGTCCGATCCAAACACCCAGCACGTTGAAGCTGCACTCAAATCGCTAGAATGCCTTGTCGTACAAGATATCTTCCTCAACGAGACGGCTAAGTTTGCACACGTGCTGCTACCTGGCTCAACGTTCCTTGAGAAAGACGGCACTTTCACCAACGCAGAGCGTCGTATCAACCGCGTGCGCAAAGTAATGCCACCACTGGCAGGCAAAGCTGACTGGGAAGTAACGCTAGACCTCGCTAAAGCGCTAGGTTATGAAATGCACTACAACCATCCGAGCGAAATCATGGATGAGATCGCAGCTCTGACACCGACATTCACAGGTGTTAGCTATGAGAAGCTCGAACAGATGGGTAGCATCCAGTGGCCGTGTAACGAGCAGTACCCAGAAGGTACGCCGACCATGCACACGGTGGACTTCCCAATCGGTAAAGGTAACTTTGCCGTGACGGAGTTCATCCCGACGCAGGAGCGCAGCACGCGCCGCTTCCCATTACTACTGACGACCGGACGTATCTTGTCACAGTACAATGTGGGCGCGCAGACACGCCGCACTGGCAACATGGCATGGCACAGTGAAGATGTACTCGAAGTACATCCACAAGATGCACACGATCGCGGAATTAAAGACGGCGACTGGCTCGGTATCACCAGCCGTGCAGGTAACACTGTACTGCGCGCTAAAGTCAGCGAGCGCATGCAGCCAGGTGTGGTCTACACGACCTTCCACCATCCCGGTTCAGGTGCCAACGTAATCACAACCGACAACTCTGACTGGGCAACTAACTGCCCAGAATACAAAGTGACGGCGGTGCAGGTTGAAAAAGTTAGCCAGCCTTCGACATGGCAAAAAGAGTTCCAAGCGTTCGATAAGCAACAGCAGAACTTCCTCAAAGCCGATCAAACCGAGAGCGTAAGCTAACATGATCAACAAGCCGTACGGCGAAGACATCGATGCGGGCTTTTCCAGTGCCCGCGCCGAGCAGTGGCAAGAGGGCACTCTCACTGAACGCGAAGATAACGTTATCGAGGAGCGCCCCGTGGCGCTCGTCTTCAACGGTATTAGTCACGCAGTGATGATGACCACCCCCTGTGATCTCGAAGACTTCGCCCTCGGCTTTAGCATCAGTGAAGGCATTCTAGAACGTCGCGATCAATTATTTGATATTGAAGTCACTACCCTCGCTAAAGGCACCCAAGTTGATCTATCGATCAGCGCTGAGAAAATGGTTGCACTCAAGCAGCGCAGGCGCAGCACTGCAGGTAGAACAGGTTGCGGCCTGTGTGGCGCTGAATCACTGGCCAGTGCGATTCGCGATGGGCGCAAGCTCACAGCAGCGGCAATGCCTGCTGCAGCAGCGATTCAAAAAGCAGTGAGCTCACTGTCCTCGTGGCAGCGGATTCAGTCCGTTACCGGCGCTTGTCACGCGGCCATGTGGTGCGACAATAGCGGTGACATGACTCTGCTGCGCGAGGATGTAGGGCGACACAATGCCTTTGATAAGCTTCTTGGAGCGATGACCCGCCAACAGCTCTCTAGCGATAGCGGGTTTGCAGTTATCTCCAGCCGTGCCAGTTATGAAATGGTGCACAAAGCGAGCTTTCTCAACTGTTCGACACTTGTTGCGGTCTCCGCTCCGACGTCGATGGCTATTGAGCAAGCGAGGGAACTCAATATCAATTTGATCGGTTTTGCCCGCAATGGCAGACACACGATTTACAACAGAGCGCTAAGCGGCGCCACGCAAAGTGTATAGCGAGAAATCTATGAGATCACCACAAGAGCAATTGATTCACATGGTCAATCACATCTGTGCCAACAACAGTTTCGGTACAGTGGAAGATGCGGCTATCGTAGCCAGCACACACATGAAAAAATTCTGGGCGCGCTCAATGAAGCAAGACATCATTGCCTACGCCAAGGAAGATGGTAGCGAGCTCTCTGAAGCTGCCAAAGCGGCCGTTGCTAAGCTCGACGCTTAATCCTTTGAGCACCGGGCGCCTTCGGGCGCTCACCACTTCTTCTACGTATCCCGTTTCCCTCCTACAAATAATACGTAAAACATGCTATTAATTCGTCACTTAGCAGCAAAATAAGCCACACACGACCGCTGCATACCAGATTTACCAGAACGTCACTGGCAAACATCAGCTCGAACACAGCGCAAGGTGAGGGAACACGCGATTGAAAATGTTTGATAATTCGAGTCAGGGGCTCTACCGACAGATTATTCTCGTCACCCTCATCCCTGTCTTAATACTCTCTGTTGTACTGGCCGGCTACTTCATTTGGAACCGAGTTGCCGATAATCGACAAATGCTGCTGGAGCGCGGCGAAACAATTGCCAGCGTCATCGCAGTAAAAGCGCGCCGGGCTGTCTCTGAGCGAGACAGTAAAACTATGCAATACCTCAGTGAAAGCGTGAGCCAGCTAGACGGCGTCTCCGACATCATCTTTCTCAACCCTAGGTTCAAAGTGCTCAGTCGAACTGCCGATTTCCCGCTGGAGATTACACCTAGCACGCAAGGCGCCTACCGCATCGATGAGCGGTGGTATTTTGTCGATGTCATTACCGCGCACCAAGACAGCGGTGCGATGTTTAGCAGCGCAAGTCAGAGCTATCTACCCTCAGATATTTTAGGCTGGGTTGTCGTCTTGATCGACAATGGCGACAGCGCACAGCGCCAGCGCGAGATCATTGTGACCAGCAGCGCAATTATACTGTTTATTCTCTTGCTCTCCGCTTGGCTAGCGCGCAGCTTTGCACGCCAAATCATGACTCCCATCAATGAGATCAGTTCCGTCGTGGAAGCGTTTCAAAATGGTGATTTTAGTGCTGTCGCCAGGGAGTCCCACGCGGGAAAATTGCAGAGCCTCGCCACAGGTGTCAACCGCATGGCAACCCGCATAAAAGTATCCACGACTGATATGGAAACCCGAGTTGACAGCGCCACGCGGCGCCTTCAAGCTGCGATGCACCACCTCGAACAACAAAACGAAACCCTGGAGGCAACCCAGCGCAAAGAGGTGGAAGCAAACCAAGCGAAAGACCAGTTTCTCGCGCGTATGAGCCATGAGCTGCGTACCCCCCTGACTTCCGTGCTGGGCTTTTCCAAATTGCTCAAAGAGTCCAACCCCAGTGAAGACCAAATTGAGCCCATCCGGATTATTAACCACACATCACAGATGCTGCTCAGTATCGTCGACGATATACTCGACTTTTCTAAGCTCCAGAAAAACGCCATCACACTGGAGCGTATCGATTTCAATGTCGAGACAGCTCTGCTGGATGTGTTGGAGATGCAGGCCCCCATGGCTCACTCTAAAGGTTTAGAGCTCTCCCTAGTCTGCGGTAATGGGCGCAGCTACGACATAAAAGGTGACCCGACACGCTTTAAGCAGATTGTCAGTAATTTGGTCGCAAACGCTGTCAAGTTTACCGATACAGGCTCCGTGGCAATCAGCTTAGACACTCAATATATCAGCTCTCATCAATCCCTCTTGATCATCAGTGTCACGGATACCGGGATAGGTATTTCACAGGAGCAACTTAACAAGCTGTTCAAAGCTTTCGTACAGGCTGACACGTCGATCACTCGCCGCTTCGGCGGCTCGGGCTTAGGTTTGGTCATCGCCAAAACACTCACCAAACTCATGGGCGGCAAGCTTGAGATTTACTCTAAACAAGCCAAAGGGACCAATGTGACGCTGCAAATCCCCGCACTGATCGGACACACCGAAAGCGTAGAGCAGCCATCGAGTTTCAACCAGCGAGAACCTGTACTCGTCTATGATGATAATCAACACACTAAGCGCTCGATTGCACTGATGCTCGAGCGCCGCGGTTTTGAATACTATAGCGTCAACGGGCACGATGATTTACTCAAAGTGCTGGGTAATTACTCCCAAGCCGTTATCGGCATCAAGGCCACTGACACCGACAACCTCTTGATCAACAGTCTACTGCCACGTTTTTGCGAACAGCATAGAGACATTGTATTCGCCCTGCCCAATGGACACCCTATACCTGATTTACCTAACCACTTCAGCGTCATAAATAAACCCATTCGGCCACAGGTACTGTTTAATCAGCGTACCGTTATGCAAAGGGAAAACCCTGAAGACGCCACTGCTCAAGGCCCGACTGAAATCACAGTCGTGGTTGCTGAAGACAATACATTCAACCAGCTCTTGATTACCCGCATTTTGGCCAAGCACAACATATTGAGCTTTATTGCCTCCAACGGTAAAGAGGCGCTTGCATTGATCGAAAAACACCAGCCTGACCTCGCTATTTTGGACATCCATATGCCGGTTATGGACGGCTTTGAAGCGACCCGTCAAATTCGCTTAAATAGCGATTTACCTATCATTGCGTTAACGGCAAACATCATTCAACAGGACCACCAAAAAATTACCGAGGCAGGCAGTAATGCCATCGTCCTCAAGCCCATTAATGATGTGGAGCTCATTCGCCAAATTCGCAACCTGACCAAAGCTGCTAGTAACAGCAGTGCAAGCGCAGCCTCTGCGCTGCCTACTGACATCAGTGAATACAATTTAGATCAGTCTGTGCTGGCGCATGAACTGATGCGCTTACTCGGTGAGTTAGAGCTGCATTTCAAACCGTTAGCTTACGAGCAGATGCGCAGTTTGGCACACCAATTAGTCGGACTGGCAGGGCTCTACCAATTGCCCGATGTTGAAATGACCACAGTGGAGTTGCAAAACGCCCTGCACGAGCAATCACCCCGTGAAATATGGCACTTTCTTTCAAGACTCAAGCGGACAGTAAAGGGCAGCCTAGAAGAATTAGATACTGAAGCGTTAGAAAATGCGGAAGATCCGGATCTTAGTGACTAAAACGCTTTGGTAATTGGCGTGCTCGCGATGAGTTGCTGCACGCTTTCAAGGATTTGTTGCAAGTGTGCGACGCCCTCTTCATCATAGCGCTTCGAGCAAATGCGCTGTTTGGCACACCAAATAGATACAGATGCGGCAGAAAAAGCAGATGATCCG
>JBMZCU010000072.1:0-11819 GCA_049613705.1 Pseudomonadales bacterium
CGCTGCAAGACCTAGAGCGTAATGAACGCCAAATATCACTGCAACAGCGCGCGGAGAACCAGTTCCAGAAAATCAGCGCAGCTCTTGAAGAGCTCACTGTTGTACTGCAGGCAAGCCGCAGTTTGATCGAGTTAAACCCCAACATTTCACTGCGCCAGTTTAACTTTTTCATCAATACTCAGAATATTGCCGATTACGGCATCGCAGGATTTGAGTGGGTAGAAAGAGTCGCCCCCAGCGCGCTTGGACCTTGGCAGGCCCAAGTTCGCAATAACGGCCAGTTCGACTTCACGGTCACCTTAAACCCCGAGCGCCAAGCTGCGCAACTGGCGGACGCCTTTGTCGTCAAATACAGCTCTTCCAATCAAATGGATGCAAGCACGACAGGCTTAAACCTGGCAGAAGACCCCCTCACCGCACGCGCTATGCTCAATGCATTAAGCAGTTCACAACTGCAAATTTCAGTCGCCGCTGAACCCAATGGCATTTCAAGGCTCCTGTTGCCCAGCTTTAGCCGCGATAACCGCGCACAGAACCAATTGCTTGGCTATGTCAGCGCCGCTATTAACATGGAAGAGACCATTTCAGTGCTCTTGGGTAACGGTTTAGATAGGCACAAGCTGTGTTTACACATCAGCTTGCTCTATCGCGGCCAGACAAGTGCGCTGTTTTACTCGGGCAAAGGCCACTGCGAGGCAGCAGTGTCAACCGATCACTGGCGACTCCCCTACACGCTTGGCGACAACACTCTCTACTTTGACTTCTACAGTGCGCAGCGCGATGGCAGTGCGTTAAGTACTGCAAATATCGCAGCACTCGCCATTGCTGTGTGTGCTTTGCTGGCGCTAGCTTACCTCTTTAGCTCAAGGCGCAGCGCACTTAAAATAGAAGAGCTCATGGCGCAAAAAGAGCTCAAACTCAATCATGTTACCCAAGATTACAGCCAGCTACTCATGCTCTCAGTCGATGGCATTTATCGCGCGGACCTCAATGGCCACATCCTGACCTTTAATCCCGCGTTTGCCAGTGCTTTTTGCTACCATGAGCAGGCGTTGCACGATAACCCTATCACTTCTATTGCCAAACAACTCTACTTCGATCGCACCCAGTACCCAGTGTTTCTCGACAAATTGATCGAGCAGAAAAAAGTGCTCAATTTTGAATGGCGAGCGAAATCTGCCACAGGAGAAACCGTGTGGCTGGTGGAGAATGCCTACTTGGTCGAACACGCAGAGCAGCCGTACTACGAGGGGTTTATCAGCGTTATTACCGAGCGTAAAAACGCCGAGTTAAAACTGCAGTATCAAGCGCGCTTTGACGCCCTGACAGGCTTGCAAAACCGCGCCTATTTTGTCGAGTCACTTCAGCAGCATTTAGATAGCGGGCAGCGTCTACAAAGCGCTGTGCTCTTTATTGATATCGACCGTTTTAAAACCATCAACGACACGTTTGGCCACGCCGTGGGCGACCAATTGCTGATCGAAGTCGCCAGGCGACTTAAGACGTGCTTTAACAGTGAGCACATTGCACGCTTTGGCGGGGACGAGTTCGCCGTGTTGCTAGAGCTGCGCCGCCAAACACACCCACTCGACGTATTAACTAAGAACGCGTTGCGCGCGCTCTCTCGCTCGATTTGTATCGGCGCTGACATCAACTTTAGTGTCAGTGTTAGCATCGGTGTCAGCTTGCTGTCCGAGCGCTGTCACAGTGTCAGTGATGCACTGCACCAAGCAGACTTGGCCATGTATGAAGTAAAGAATGCCGGCCGCGACGATGTCGCTGTCTTCGACGATCACATGCACCGTAAAATACAGCGGCGTCTCGAGCTCGAAATCCAACTAAAAGAGGCACTGGTCAAAGGTGAATTCTGCCTCAATTACCAACCTATTCTCACCTTGTGCAACCGTGAGATAGTCGGTTTTGAAGCATTGATGCGCTGGCACAGCCCAAGCCTTGGCAACGTCTCACCCATAGAGTTTATCCCGCTCCTCGAAGAGCTCAACTTGATAGGCAGCAGCGGCGAATGGGTCATCGACTGCGCACTTTCTGCACTAGAGGAGCTAGGTGATATACGCCGTGACAAGCGTTTTTTTGTCAACGTCAATGTCTCACCCAAGCAGCTGATCAACATGGATATGGTCCAACTCATCAGCCGCAAACTCAGCCAGTATCACATCGCTCCCTGTCAGCTGCGTATTGAAGTGACCGAAACCCATATTTACAGTGACGAGCAAGTGCTCATCGATCAGTTACAAGGCATAAGAGCACTGGGAGTCAAAGTCTACATCGACGATTTTGGAACCGGACACAGCTCTCTAGATCGTCTGATTAAACACCCGCTGGATGGAATTAAACTCGACCGCTCTTTTGTCTCCAATCTACACATCAACAGCAATAATCAAATAGTTCTCAAAGCATCGATCAATATGGCACAACTGCTGGAACTAACCGTGACCGTTGAAGGTGTAGAGCACAGCTCGCAGTTGCCCTTCTTCGAAGCACTGAACTGTCAGTACGTGCAGGGCTATCACTTTTACAAACCACAACCTTTAGGCGCTCTCAAAATGCTTTTGCAACACGATCAGGCCGCATCATGAAGTCAATGCTCCAACACACAGTGTGTGTACTCTCCCTGTGTACAGCGCTATCCGTCTCTGCGCCAATTGACGCCAGCGAAATCAATATTTACTCCGCTAGGCAACCTTTTCTCATCCAGCCTATTTTGGATCAATTCACCCGCAATACCGGGATTGTGACCAATATCGTCTACATCAAGCGCGGCCTGCTCAAACGTCTTCAACGTGAAGGCCAGCGATCGAGCGCCGACTTAGTGCTAAGTTCTGATATCGGGCCCCTGACACAGATGACCGCCCTCGGGCTGACCCGCAAAGTCACCAGCCCAGTGCTCAGTGCTAATATTCCCACGCACTTTCGCGATCCACAGGACAACTGGTTTGGCTTGACCTCTAGGGCGAGGCTAATCTACATCGCGCGCAACAGTGAATTGGCTGCGCGTGTCACCAGCTATGAGTCTCTCGCCGACCCCGCACTCAAAGGGCGAATCTGCAGCCGTGCAGGCAGCCATAACTACTCTCTCTCTCTGATTGCCTCGATGATACACGCCAGAGGAGAGCGCTATACACAACAGTGGTTAGAAGGCCTTAAAGCCAACCTCGCGCGCAAACCTCAAGGTAACGATCGCGCCCAAGTCAAAGCAATACAAGAAGGGGTGTGCGATATCGCACTGGTAAATAGTTACTACTATGGAAAGATGCTCAACAACACGCGCAAGCCAGAGCAAATTAAGTGGGCCAAAGCTGTTTCCTTACTCTACCCAAACCAAGACAGCCGCGGCACACACATGAACATTAGCGGCATGGCCCTGTTGAAAAATGCACCGCACGCGCAGCAGGCCATTACTTTGATGGAGTATTTAAGCGATGTGGAAGCGCAGCTAAGCTACAGTGACAAGAACTATGAATTTCCCGTCAATCCAAATACGCCAGGCTCTGACGCGCTGTCGATCTACGATAAAAACTTCAAGCAGGATAACGCCAGTCTTGCAGTGATTACCTCTCTGCGCAACAAGGCCATTGAGCTGGTGACATCGATAGGGTTTGACGACTAGCGAGAGCGCAGAGTAGCCTCACCGCTACTCTGCAAAGGCTCTTAAGGTTGAACCACACCGTGGCGAATGGCCAAGTGTACCAACTCAGAATTGTTAGTCAGAGAAAGTTTGCGCAGGATATTGGCACGGTGTGCATGTACTGTCTTGTTTGAAAGGCACATATTATCGGCAATTTCCGAAGCTTTTCGCCCATCGGCTAGCAGTGAGAAGATTTGAATTTCACGCTTGGTCAGTACCATGAGCGGGTTATCATCGTCAGCGCCGTCTATCTGCGCCTGCACTGCCGGCGAAAAGTACTGCTGGCCACTGTCTATTTTTTTCACTGCGGTGAGCAGTTCATCGGCGGGGCCACGCTTGGTTAAAAAACCTTTAGCACCTGCCTTAATCACAGTCGTCGGAAAAGGCGCTGAGTCAAAACCTGACAGCACGAGAATTTTTGCATCTTTATCAAAGGCGAGAATACGGCGAATTGCCTCGATGCCGCCGTGAGTCGTATCACCACTGCCAGCCTCAGAGGGCAGTGAAAGGTCCATCACAACAACATCTTGTGAGCCTTCCTTGTACAAGTCGTAAGCTTCCTTCCCCGACTCTGCTTCAGCGACAACTTCGATGTCTGCCTGCGAGTTAAGAATACTCTTAAAACCCGCTCTCACAACTTCATGATCGTCGACAAGTAATACCTTTATTGTCATTTGAGTAACACCTATTCATCTGTGAATATTGAGACCGCGCGCCTTACGCTCCTTTGTAAGTATCGCTTGAGTCTATTTGCAAACAGTGTTCTGAGGCTTGTTCTAAAGTATCGCAATTTGCTGGGTAGGCAACGAGTTCATCGCTGTAGCCGATGATTTGAATTCCCTCTCGCTGGCAGTGTTGCAGTACCTTTTCCAATGCCCGGATAACCGCTAGTTGGCGATCCGAAAACTCAATTTCCCTGTCTGCATCTATCCTTTTTTTACTGGTAACTTGCTGTAATACGTAGTCTTCATCATCCAGTAGTTGCACGGTTTTAGCAACGAGTTTTTCGTTGACGAGCACCGATTTTGCCTGTGTGAAAACATCTAAACTGTAGCAGTTAACAACGTCATCCGCACTGCTGTTAACCAAGATTTGTTTAATATCATCGTAAGTTGCGTCATCTACTATATCGTATTCCATTAATGCATCCAAATGACTTGTAAAGATAAGTTCTCGACGTCAATGTGTCACAATGCAATCGTTGAACAAGTCCGCAGCACCTTTCACGGATACTTCATCACCCTGTTCAACGCGCACGGATTTACTCAGGTTTTTGCCGCCCTAGGCAGAGGTCCAAAACTGGTATTTAGCGCACCCACCTGCTAATCATCATCTAGCTGATTTTGCAGTTGTGAGTATTTCATATCTTGCTGCGCGATCACCATCTCTAAACGATGAACTTGTTTGAGGTTGCGCTTTTCAAGCTCAAGCACTTGCTGTTGAAGCTGCGCGCACTCTTGTTCCTTGTTCGCCAGCGCACGGGTTAACTCCTCTGCCGCCTTCTCGCTAACTTTAAGGTTTATTTTAGCCTGAAACAAGTCATCTGCTTGATTTTTATTAAGTATTGGCACGCCCTGTGCCTGTGACAACAAAATATCTTGCTCCTTGTTGTCACGCTTCAATTGCTCATTACTCGCCGTTTGTGCAATCAGTTTAGATTCCAAACTGTGAATTTCATCCTGCAAGTCCACTTTATTGGCTGCAAGCCCTTCATTGAGTTCAAGTAAACGGTTGTTTTGCTGTTGTAAATTTGAAATATCCTGCTGCAGCGCTGCGATCTTTTCACTTTGCTGCGCCCCGCTATTCTCAAGCTGTACTTGCAGCGCCTGGCGCTGCTCGTCTAAAGCGGCATGTGAATACGCTAGCGCTTGATCCCAGAGTTTGGAAGCGGCGCTGATCACAGGTTCTGGCAGTGCCGGATGCTGATGCTGGCGCTGCAGTCGCTGTGCCAGGGATTTCCACCAATCATTGAGTGCATGATTGATCGTCGTGATACTGCCAGTACCAATGATATCGCGCACGGTTTGCTGGGTCGGTTTGCGCCCCTCGCTGAGCAACTGATCGGCGGCGAGAAAGACTTTTTCTGCGGTATCACTCTGCTTGGGCATGTTACAACTCTGGGCTTTGATTGCAGCTATCGGAAGCGAAGTCTCTATGCACACACAGTGATAAAGGCCTCTGTATTTTCAGCTACTTATAACATACTTTTTTCAAGTTCTGCCACTATTCCAGCCGCCGCCGCACTCAGTGCTGCGCGTTTGCGCGTAATAATCCCGACTTTGCGTGAAATGACGGGGCCCTGTAGCGCTTTACATTCAGCGCCGAGCTCTAACATTAGCTCGCGACACAAGGCCGGCACTATGCCTATACCCAGCCCTGTTGCCGCCATGCGACCAATCGTCGCCAACTGATGCGCCTCGTAACCCGGCGTAAAATGAATGCCTTGCAGGTCTAATTCGTGCTCGATTTGCATACGAATATTCGACGGGCGCTGTAGGGCTATCACCGGGTGTTCAATTATTTGCTGCCAGTTCAATTCGGGCTCATCAATTAACGGGTGTGATGGTGCCAGCGCCGCAATCAAATCATCGTTAAACAGCGGCTTGAACAACAGGTCTTCCGCATCACCGGGATCAAAGCTAATCCCTACCTCTACACGACCGCTGCGCACCATTTCCACAACATCCTCGGCAATTACATCTTGTACTGCGATATTGATGTCAGGGTGTTTATCGCGGAACTTGAGTAAAATCTGTGGTAATTGGTTACAGGCAAACGAGGGCATACACGAGATCGATATTTTGCCGCGATACAGGCTGAAACGCCCCTGCAACTCTTCAAATGCATCGTCCCAATCGGTCAGCAGGCGCATCGCTGTCTTGTAAAAGTCCTCACCTTCTGGGGTCAGTCGCAACGCCCGGGTTGTCCGCACTAAAAGCCGTCCCCCGAGAGACTCTTCTAAATTCTTAATCGCAATACTCAACGCAGGCTGCGACAGATACACCTGCTCGCAGGCTTCTGTAAAGCTACGCGTTTTAGCGACTGCGACAAAAGCGCGTAACTGTTTTACGGTAAAGTGATTTTTCAAACTAAGCCTCTTTTGATCGCAACTAGACGAGCATATTTCACTGTATTTTCTTTTATAAGAACGCGAAAGCATGCCACTTTCAAGGTCAATTTTTTGAAAAATAACACAGCCACTATTTATAAACTATCTTAATAAATGTTTATATTAATTCTATTTGATAAATATAAATAGCTCACGCACACTGCAAAAAACTAAATAATAAAGTGGAGAGATTCCGATGTCGGGTTTTAATAAAGTTGTCTCAAATTACGAGCAAGCTATGGCCGGCCTTGAAGACGGGATGACCGTCATCGCTGGAGGCTTTGGTCTATGCGGTATCCCTGAGAACTTAATCAATCAGATAAAAGCGATGGGCACGCGAGACTTGACTGTCGTTTCCAACAACTGCGGCGTTGACGGCTTTGGCCTGGGCGTGCTGCTAGAAGACCGCCAAATCAAGAAAATGATTTCATCTTATGTCGGTGAAAACGCACTGTTCGAGCAGCAACTGCTTGCAGGTGAGTTGGAGGTTGAATTGACACCACAAGGTACCTTAGCCGAAAAAATGCGCGCCGGCGGTGCCGGTATCCCCGCATTCTACACAGCAACTGGCTACGGCACCCCCGTCGGAGAAGGTAAAGAAGTACGCCAATTCGATGGCCGAAACTACATCTTAGAACCCTCTATCACAGGCGATTTCGCCATTGTCAAAGGCTGGAAAGCTGATAAGTACGGCAATGTCATCTACCGCCACACGGCACAAAACTTCAACCCACTCGCGGCTACAGCAGGTAAGATCACTGTGGTTGAAGTTGAAGAAATTGTCGAGCCGGGCGAACTTGATCCCACTGCAATTCACACCCCTGGGATCTACGTTAACCGCGTCATTCTCGGTTCATTTGAGAAGCGTATCGAGCAGCGCACTGTACGCGCCAGCTAACTCTCTGATTCGACAATTTTTTAGCGCAAAATGCGCAACAAGGAGCTAAACATGGCAATGACACGTGAACAAATGGCCATTCGAGTCGCCCGCGAATTAGAGGACGGCTACTATGTAAACTTAGGTATCGGTATCCCGACCCTGGTGGCCAATTATGTCCCAGATGATATCGAAGTTATGCTGCAATCCGAAAACGGCTTGCTGGGCATGGGCCCCTTCCCTACCGATGAGGAAGTCGATGCCGATATGATCAACGCTGGCAAGCAAACGGTAACGGCTGCCACTGGTGCCTCAATCTTCTCTTCTGCGGAGTCGTTCGCGATGATTCGCGGCGGACACGTTGACCTGACTGTCCTTGGCGCCTTCGAAGTAGACGTGCAAGGCAACATCGCCTCTTGGATGATTCCAGGCAAACTGATCAAAGGCATGGGCGGCGCTATGGATTTAGTGGCAGGCGCTGATAACATCATCGTCACCATGACTCACGCCTCCAAGCACGGCGAGTCTAAATTGCTCGAGGCATGCTCGCTGCCGCTAACCGGTGCAGGCTGTATCAAGAAAGTACTGACCGATCTGGCCTACCTTGAAATCGAAAATGGCGCTTTTATCCTCAAAGAGCGCGCCCCGGGCGTCAGCATTGAGGAAATTATCGAAAAAACAGCAGGTAAGTTAATCGTCCCCGATCACGTACCTGAAATTCAGTTCGACTAACTGGCAGATCGAACATAGGCGCCCCACTCGGCGGCGCCTTCTATAAAACACTTCACAGACGCGCTTTCAATTCATAAAATGTGCGCTCTACTTTTAGCGGAAAAAAAACAGTGCAGTATTACAAACTGATTTTTTACGTCCCAAGCTCTCACCTCGAAGAGGTAAAAAGCGCACTATTTGCGACCGGCGTCGGCCGCGATCGCCATTATGAGCGCTGCGCTTGGCAAACACTCGGTACAGCGCAGTTTGTCCCTCTCGACAGTGCGAACCCTTTTATCGGCCAAGCCAATCAGTGCCAAGCGCTGAATGAGTATCGGGTTGAAATGCTCTGCGCAGAGCACTGCCTTGAAGCTGCCATTAGTGCACTCAAACTCAGCCACCCATACGAGTACCCAGCCTTCGAAGTCTACAGCCCATTGCTGACAGGTGCGGTTGAAGGAAGCGATAGCGCCGCAGCAGAGCGATCTGCCAAGTAAGCTGCCACCCTATGAAAGATGCTGCGACCTTCACCCTCGACCTTTTAATCAAACAGCTCGAAACTGACATCGCTCAAGAAACACTAGATAGCAGTGCGCCGTTGAATGCGGCAGTGTTAAGCGGCCTCTATCGCTGCAGCCAATCGCAAGCGAGAGAAGCGCTAAATGCATTGAGTCACCGCAGGCTCCTCACAGGTGGCCCTGATAACTTCCGTATTTGCGATGATAACGCGCTGCAAGACTACACAGCACAATTAGAGCGGCGCTGCACGTTAGAGTGCCACGCACTGGCAGAGTCTATCAACAATGCCAGCGCCCACTGGTTCGCTGCACTGGCACGCCATCACCACCTACTCGTTGAGGCGATGCCACTGTTAGAGCGCTGCGAGCGCGAACAGCAATTGGCGTGGATTGACGCATCGGAGGCGTTTCACAGCTTGTTTTTCGGTGCCTGTGAGGATCTGAGTTTAAGCCGTGAACATCATCAACTCTACCGTACAACCAGCGCACTACTCGCGCGTAAGCTGCGCGATGACGAAAGCAAGAAAAATCTTTATTACAACAACGTAGAGATGATCGTAAAGAATCTTTTTCGCAGTGACTACACGTCCAACTGCAATCCATTAACCGCACTATACAGCAACTTGCTGGCCCGTTAACGCGGCTTGAACATGGCCAAGTTGAGCGCCAAGGGCTCACCTATCCACTGCGCCAGCGCTGTATGATCGTGATAGTCATCACCTGTGCTCGGGTGAACCAGCACAGACAGCCCTTCGCAGCGGCTTTCAAGGTACTGAGTTAACGCCTCAAACTCGGTGTTGGTAAACCCAATTTGGCAGCTCCAACGCGGGTGCGGCCCCACATTCTTCTGATGCATACGCCCGAGCTGCACGCTAAAACGCTGCCAAGCTTGGAGGCAGATATCTTTTGCAAGCTCAAAAGTGTCACTGTCGTAGTAGAGGTGCGCGTGATAGTGCGTGTAGTTGTTTTGAAGCATCCTGATTCCACTGCAAAAAAACAGCACTCTACCACAAAATGCACACCTCTCGTACAGGCGCACTGCACCAGATAATTTAAGATTTCTTGCTGTGCGTTCTTGGCCAAGCTAAGACAAGCGCGTAAACTTGGCGCTTTGTCACTCTGTACGGCCACCATGTCTGAAACTCACACCACAGTCCACGAAGCGACCTACCGCGCGCTTCGCGAAATCATCCTCTTTGGTGGCCTGCTACCAGGAAAAGCGGTCACCCTGCGTGGCCTGGCAGAGCAGCTCGATGTGAGCCCCACCCCAGTGCGCGAAGCTGTGCGGCGCCTAATTGCTGAGCGCGCGCTACACTTCAAAGACAACCGCCGCGTCTCTATCCCACAAATGAGCGAACAGCGCTTCAAGGAAATTCGCCTAGCGCGCATGCTAATTGAGCCCGAGCTCGCAGCACTGGCAATGCCCAAGATAGATAAATTATGTATCGCCCAGCTGCAACAGATAGACCAACGTACGGATACCGCTCTTGAAAATGGTGACATTGAAGGTTACATGCGCAGTAACTACGAGTTTCACTTCCAGATCTACCGCCGCACAAACAGCGATGTACTCCTAGGTCTAGCCGATAGCCTTTGGCTGCAGTTTGGTCCTTTTATGCGCTTAGTCTATGGCCGTATGGGGACTTCATCCATGGAAGATCAACACCGGGTCGCCATTGTGGCTCTGCAACAAAATGATGCGATCAGCTTTAAAAACGCCATCGCACAAGACATTCAACAAGGTATGAATTTCATTGAATTCAACGGCGCTGAAAAATCGGAACTGCTCTCATAGTGCACCACTGCTGATAGGGTTAATCTAAAACGATTCCTATTCACGCAAACACGGCAAGGCATCAGTGCTGCCAGCCTGGGAAGCCCTATGTTCACACGCCCTATCGACACCCATCTTGATCTCGCTTTTTTACATCCCACCCATGCGCGCGAGTTGTTCAAACTGTTCAAGAGCAACCACCGCCATTTATCAAACTGGCTGGTATGGCCGAGTAAGTGCCGCGAATTAGCCGATTTTGAGCGTTTTGTACACAGCGCTTTGATCGACTACGCACAAGGCGCTGCCACCCATTGTGCGATTCGCCAACACGGGGATATCATTGGCTGTATCGCGCTTTCTGCCGTCAAAGATGACCTCAAGAAAGCCGACTTAAGCTACTGGATATCCAAGGAGTTTCAAGGACAAGGCATTATGAGCAAAGTCTGTCTGGATTTTTTACAACTGGGCTTTGAACAGTACAATCTGGAAAAAATTGAAGCCAGTGTTGCCACGCAAAACATCCGTAGCCGCAAAATACACGAGAAGCTAGGCTTTGAGCTCGAAGGCATTTTAAAGCGCGCCGCCACCGTCAATGACACTGTGGTAGATCACGCGCGCTATGGGTTGCTGTACGGCGACTATCGCCGCCTGATACAGCGCTTACACACCCTTTGAGAGCCCTAAAACGACCCCGCAGGAACACGCACCCAACCTTCCATCAGCACGCGAGCACTGCGGCTCATGGTTACCTCTTCCGCTTGCCAGGCACCCTCAACTTGAGCGGCCACAGCTCCCACGGTCAAAGTACCTGATGGATGGCCAAAACAGACGCTAGCGCGCTCACCACCGCCTGCTGCACGATTGACAAGTGTGCCCGGGATAGCGGCCGCCGTACCGATGGCCACCGCCGCCGTTCCCATCATCGCGTGGTGCAATTTACCCATAGACATCGCCCGCACACTCAGGTCAATAGCTGTCGCATCGACGTGAGTGCCACTCGATGCCACATAGCTTATCGGCGGTGCTACAAAAGCCACTTTAGGGGTGTGCTGACGTGTCTGTGCCTGCGCAATATCATCGATGAGCCCCATCGCTTTCGCACCGTAGGCGCGGATAGTTTCCAACTTACTCAGCAGTGCCTGGTTTTCATTGATATCGCCTTGTAACTGCGTTCCATCGAACCC